>JAHFFR010000001.1 GCA_023247825.1 Candidatus Omnitrophota bacterium | reverse complement strand
GGTCAAAGATCAGCCATCCTTCAGAGATTGTCGCAATCGGCGATAAAATCGAAGTAATGATTTTAAATCTCGATCAGGCCTCCGGAAAAGTTTCTTTGGGCCTGAAACAGAGGCTGTCTGATCCCTGGAAAGACATCGAAGGAAAATTCAGCGTTGGCGCAAAAGTAAAAGGCAAGGTGGTAAATATCCTGCCTTACGGGGTTTTCGTGGAGCTGGAAAAAGGGATTGAAGGCTTGATCCATGTTTCCGAGATCTCCTGGACCAAGCGCGTGAATAATCCGGGTGAGATGTTTGCCGTCGGCGATATGGTTGAAACCCAGATATTGAGCGTGGAAAAAGATTCCCGCAGGATTTCACTCAGCTTAAAACAATTGGAGCAGAATCCGTGGCTGGAAGCAGAATCAAAATATCCGGCCGGCTCAACCGTATCCGGCAAGGTCCGCGGATTTACCGAGTATGGGGCGTTTGTGGAACTTGATTCCAACCTCGAAGGGATGATCCATGTATCCGATATTTCCTGGACTAAAAGAATCGGCCATCCGCAGGATGTTTTGAAAAAAGGGCAGAAAGTGGATGTTTCCGTACTTTCCGTTGATTCGGCCAACCGCAGGATTGCCTTGGGATTAAAACAGCTGCAGGAAAATCCCTGGACAAAGATTGCCGAGAAATATCCCCTGGATACTCAATTAGAGGTTGAAGTATCGAGCCTTACTGAATTCGGCGTTTTTGCCAAAATTGATAATGAGCTGGAAGGTTTGATCTATTCAAGCGAAATTGAGAAAGAAACAGTTGCCAATTTAAAGCCCGGAGATAAAATAAAGGTAAAGGTAATCAAGGTGGATGTTGAGCAGGCAAAGATCGGATTAACCGCCAGATTATAATGGAGCTAGACCGGCAATTAGCGATAATTAAAAGGGGCGCTATAGACATAATCTCTGAAGAGGAGTTACGTAAAAAACTTCAGCAGAGTATTGAGTATAGGCGCCCCTTAAAAATTAAAGCGGGTTTTGATCCGACCGCCCCTGACCTGCATTTAGGCCACACCGTTCTTCTACGCAAGCTTCGGCAATTTCAGGATTTAGGCCATCAGGTTTATTTTTTAATCGGTGATTTTACCGGCCGGATCGGTGACCCAAGCGGACGATCCGAAATCAGAAAGCAGCTTACTAAACAACAAGTGGCTAAGAATGCTAAGACCTATAAAAGGCAAGTGGCTAAAGTTCTTGATATCAGAAGAATAAAGATCGTATTTAATAGTAAGTGGTTTGATCGAATGAAAGGGCTTGAGTTTGGAAAGTTGCTGACTTATTATACTGCTAACAAATTGCTTGATCGGGAAGATTTTACTCAAAGAAGGAATAATAAAAAGCCGATTTTTATGTCAGAGTTTATATATCCTGTGCTTCAGGGGTATGATTCAGTTATGCTTAATTCAGATGTAGAAATAGGAGGAACGGACCAAATATTTAATCTTTTGGTAGGGCGTGATCTGCAAAGTAGTTTTAATCAACCCCAACAGGTTATATTGACCATGCCATTATTAGAAGGTACGGACGGCGTTCAAAAGATGAGCAAATCTTATGGCAACTATATTGGCATAAATGAGCCGCCAAAGGAGATATTCGGTAAGGTTATGTCAATCTCCGACGAGCTGATGCTTAAATATTATGAGCTGCTCACGGATGAAGATTTAGTTTTAGTTAAGGCAATGCACCCAAAAGAGGCAAAAGTAAATTTAGCTAAAATTATTATTGCGCAGTATCATTCTGCGCAGGAGGCGGAAAAAGAAGCCCGGGAGTTCGCCCGGGTTTTTTCTCAAAAAGAGATTCCTCAGGAAATCCAGAAGTTTAAAACTGATAGTCAAAAAACTATTCTGGTTATTTTAACCGAAAGCAAGTTGGTATCGAGCGGCAACGAAGTACGCCGCCTGATTAAGCAGGGCGCGGTTAGTTTTGATAACACAAAAGTTAACGAAGATTTTGTGCCTAAAACTAGCGGCATTCTAAAGGCCGGTTCCCGCAGGTTCCTAAAAGTTATTGTTTAAATAGGGACAGCGGCCATTTATTAATAAATGGCCGCTGTCCCTAATATAATTATGCTTTGGACAATTATCGGCGCGATAGCCGCAACACTTACCTCACTTTCTTTTATCCCGCAAATAGCCAGGTCTTTAAGGACTAAATCCGTAAAAGATGTCAGCCCGGTCACCTTATATCAGCTTTCTTCAGGCGTTAGTTTATGGATAATTTACGGAGTTTACCGCAGGGATCCGATAATTATCTGGGCAAATGCGCTATCTTTAATTACTTTAGTCATGCTCATATATCTATATTTTAAATATGGCCTGCCTGCCGGCAGGCAAGGAGACTAAATGAAAGGTATAATCCTTGCCGGAGGCAAAGCGACGCGGCTTTATCCGATAACTAAAGGCGTATGCAAGCAGATGCTGCCGGTTTATGATAAGCCGATGATTTATTATCCTTTGTCGGTTTTGATGCTCGCCGGAATTAAAGATATCCTGGTGATTTCCACGCCAGGCGACCTTCCAAGATTTAAGGATTTACTTGGCGATGGAAGCAGCTTAGGGATTAAGCTTTCTTACGCAATCCAGCAAGAGCCAAAAGGCATTGCCCAGAGTTTCATTATTGCCGAGGATTTTATCGCCAACGACAGCGTCTGCCTTATTTTAGGAGACAATATTTTCTATGGCTACAATTTAAGCCATCTATTGCAGGAGTCAGCCAAGCTAAAAAATGGCGCGGTAATTTTCGGTTACTATGTAAAAGACCCCGGCCGCTATGGCGTGCTTGAATTTAATAAAAAATGTAAAGTAATCTCAATCGAAGAAAAGCCCAAGAAACCAAAATCTAATTGGGCTGTTTCGGGCCTATATTTCTATGATAATAATGTGGTCGAGATCGCCAAGGGTATTAGGCCTTCTCTAAGAGGGGAGCTTGAGATTACCGCGGTAAATAATGAATATATCAAAAAAGGAAAACTTAAAGCGGAGTTTCTCGGGCGCGGGCATGCCTGGCTTGATACCGGAACAAGCGAATCTCTAATTGATGCTTCAATTTTTATTAAAACAATAGAGGATAGGCAGGGTTTAAAAATCGGCTGCATTGAAGAGGTGGCATACCGTATGGGCTATATTAATAAGGAACAATTAACCAGGCTTGCCAGCCGGACACCCAACAGCTACGGTGAATATTTAAAGGATTTACTTAAAAGATGAATAAGAATATTTTAATTTTAGGGAAAGGTTTTATCGGCGAAAGGTTGCAGAAAGAATTTGACTGTAGGGTTGACGGCTCAAGGATAAATTGTTTTCGCGATGCCGATAATCTGATTAAAAAATACCATCCTAAAATAATCATTAATTGCATCGGTATTACCGGCAGGCGCAATGTCGATGACTGCGAGCTGGAAAAGGATGCGGCATTACTGGCCAATAGCTTTATCCCGGTGATGCTGGCAGAGGCGGCTTTACGCAATAATATAAAACTGGCGCACATAAGCAGCGGGTGTATTTTTAACTTTGATTATAAAAAAGATAAGCCGATAAAAGAAGACAGCCGGGATTATTTCTTTAAATTATTTTACAGCCGCAGCAAGATTTATTCTGAAACAGCCCTCGAGGCACTGTCAAAGGAGTATAATATTTTGATCACAAGAATCAGGATCCCTTTACATAATGCCAAGCATCCTAAGAACGTATTAGATAAGCTTATAAAATACAGGAAGGTTATTGATATCCCCAATTCCGTAACCTATGTTCCTGATTTTATTAAAGCAGTTAAGCATTTGATAAAGATTGATGCCCGCGGGATTTATAACGTGGTGAATAAGGGCGGCTTGCGTTATCCCGAACTTATGAAGGTTTATCAAAAATATGTCCCGGGATTTAAGTATACTGTTATTGATTTCCGTAAGCTCGGATTAGCCAGGACTAATCTGATTTTGTCTACAAGTAAGCTTGAAAAAACTGGATTCAAAGTCAGGAATATTAATTCTGTACTTGAAGAATGCGTAAAAGAATACCTAAAATCCTAGTTACCGGCGGCGCGGGTTTTATCGGCAGCGCATTTGTGAGGCGTGTCATTGCGACCCGCCAAAGTTCTGTGGCGGGGAAGCAATCTCAATCTTTCGAGGTTATCGTAGTAGACAGCCTCACCTACGCCGGCGACCTTAAGAGGCTTAATTGGGGACTGTCCCCGAAGGGGACTGTCCCCAATTTCTATCAAGTTGATATTTGCGATAAGCAGAAGATTGACTCAATTTTCAAAAAAGAAAATCCGGGTATTGTGGTGCATTTCGCCGCTGAGAGCCACGTCGACCGCAGCATTAACGACGCCACTCCGTTTATCGAAACCAACATTAAAGGAACACAAATTCTCCTCGATGCCGGCCGTAAATATAATGCAAAGAAATTTATTTTTATTTCTACAGACGAAGTCTACGGAGAAATTGCCAATGGCAAGTTCAACGAGAATTCTCCGATTAAGCCTAACAGCCCTTACGCGGCTTCTAAAGCAGCAGCCGATCTTTTAGTGCAGTCATATATCAGGACTTACAAATTTCCCGCGATAATTATCCGCCCTTCAAATAATTACGGCCCCTGGCAGTATCCTGAGAAATTGATCCCGCTTGCTATCCTTAGAATATTAGGCGGCGGAAAAATCCCGGTTTATGGCAAAGGGCTAAATGTCCGCGAATGGCTTTATGTTGACGATTGCGTGGCCGGCATCCTGGCAATTATGAACAAGGGCAAAATAGGAGAGGCGTATAATTTAGGGAGCGCCTGCGAGAGTAAGAATATTGATACGGTAAAATTATTACTAAAAACTCTTGGAGCCAGCCGGAATAGATTTGAGTTTGTTAAAGACCGTTTAGGCCATGATATAAGATACAGCCTTGATTCAGGAAAAATTACCAGAGAGCTTGGCTGGAAGCCGGGCGTTTCACTTGCGCAGGGCCTTAAGCTTACCGTAGCTTGGTCGCTCAAGCATCAAGCCTGGCTTAAGAGTAAGTTAAAAGATATTAATAAGCTTTATATTAATTAGGGACAGCGACTATTTAAATAAATAGCCGCTGTCCCTAATTTAAAGGAAAACATATGTCCATTGTTTTAGTCACAGGTTCCTGCGGGTTAATTGGCTCGGAGACCGTGAGTTTCTTTGCCGAAAAGGGCTTTGATATCGTCGGCATTGATAACAATATGCGCAAAAGCTTCTTTGGCGCAGACGGCTCAATCCTTTGGAATCAAAAACGCCTTCAGAAACTGCATAAAAACTACCGCCATTATTCCGTAGATATCCGCAATCAGCGTAAAATAAATTCAATATTTAGAAAATACAACAAAGATATCGCCTTAATTGTGCACGCCGCGGCCCAGCCGTCCCATGATTGGGCGGCTAAGGATCCTGCGGTTGATTTCGGGGTCAATGCCGACGGAACCCTTGTTATGCTTGAGGCCCTGCGTAAATTCTCTCCCCGCGCGGTCTTTATTTTTACCTCTACCAACAAAGTCTATGGCGATACTCCTAACCGGCTTCCTTTGATTGAAAAAGAAAAACGTTTTGAGATTTCAGATGGCCACAAGTATTTCAAAGGAATTGATGAGTCAATGAGCATTGATAATTGCCTGCATTCGGTTTTCGGCGCCTCAAAAGTTGCGGCGGATATCATGGTGCAGGAATATGGAAAGTATTTCCATCTGCGCACGGGAATTTTCCGCGGCGGATGCCTGACCGGCCCTGCGCATTCCGGGGCAGAGCTTCACGGATTTTTATCATACCTGGTAAAATGCGCGGTAAGAAAATACAAATATAAGATTTACGGGTATAAAGGCAAACAGGTCAGGGATAACATCCATTCTTTCGACCTGGTCAATGCCTTTTACCATTATTTCCAGGCACCCCGCTGCGGCGAAGTTTACAATATTGGCGGAGGCAGGTTTGCCAATGTTTCCATCCTTGAGGCGATTGAGCTGTGCGAGGGGCTGACGGGCGAGGAATTTGAATATGATTATATTGATTCTAACCGCATCGGCGACCATATCTGGTGGATCAGCGACGTCTCCAAATTCAAATCGCACTACCCATCCTGGAATTATAAATACGGCATAGAAGAAATGATTAAGCAGATCTATGAAGCCAACCGATAATATCCGCAAGCGTTTTATCGCCGCTGAATCCGGCTCTCTCGTAATCGAAACCATCCAGACTGAATCCAAAACCAACCGCCAGCGCCTGCGCATACTTAAACTTAAAGGCACCTGGCGCGCCAATGAATACAATGAGCTTGTCTTTGAGGTTGCTTTGCGCAAAGGCCCGCCTCAAACTTATACCTTTAAGGGAAGCTGGAAGTTAAACAAAAATCAGCAGATTGAATATACATCCGAAGATGGGCGTGACACATTAACCTTCAGAGGGTATTGGCAATTGCCTTCAGAGGATCGGCTAGTCTATATCTTTGAAGCCAGCTCAACCTCCCGCTTTGAATTCAAGGTCCAACTTGAATCGCCCACGCTTTATCCTAAAAAAGGCCAGATCCGCTACCGTATCGGCGTAGGCATGCGTCAAAGCCGCTTGGCCGCATCCAGCCAACTACTTATTCTATATGGAGAATGGAAGTTTGGCCGTAATTTAGGGCTAAATTTTCAGATAGATTATGGCCAGGGGAATATCAGGGCAATGGAATTTGGGGCAGAGGTAACCTTTGGCCGAAATAAAGTTATTTTCGCGCTTAGGAATGAGCTTGGCCATCCTTTAGGCATCAGCCTTACCATGACGCATAAATTCCTGGAACATCTTGACGCCGAAGCATTTATAAGGCTAAAATCCCGTAAAGGCCAACAGGGGATTGAAGCCGGAATTACCATTCCTTTTTAAGAAATTACGGAATATTGATCGTTTCCCGGAAGATTTTATGTTTCAGTTAACTAAAAAAGAGTGCAAAAACTTGATATTCCAAAAAGGAATATCAAGTTGGGGAGGAAGAAGGCACTTGCCGTATGTCTTTACAGAACAAGGCGTAGCAATGCTTTCTAGTGTACTTAAATCTAAGCAGGCCATTTGGGTAAACATTACCATCATGCGGGCATTCGTTAAATTACGTGAGTTGTTATTAACACATAAAGAGCTGGCAGAGAAACTTGAAGAATTAGAGCGAAAATATCAATTACACGAAACGGACATTCAGGTTATATTTGAGGCGATTAAAAAATTGCTTGTAGCTGGGAAATAGAGGGGACTGTCCCGCCTTTTGGGACTGTCCCCGACATCAAGTTTTCCTTGACATTCTCCGACATCCTTTTTGAAACAGGTTTAAGCCCGTTAAAAACACAAAAGATTTTTATCAAAGTGGAGATTGACTCCAAGCCGCCTCAGGGGGGTTTGGAGGTTAGCGATGTGTATAATTCAACATCTATGTTCTATGTCCTTCATTATGATTTAGCTTCTTTACTTGCAGGTAAAGTGCATGCACTTCTGTGCCGCAAGTATACTAAGGGAAGGGATTGGTATGATTTATTGTGGTATTTGACAAAATTTAAAGAACTAGAGCCGAATTATATTATGCTCAATAACGCTATGGCTCAGACATCGCAAGAGCCAGTTAAGATTGATTCGCAAAACTGGAAATCAGAAATTAGAAAAGTTGCCGAGGGATTAGATTGGGCAAAAGTTAGAAATGATGTCAGCCGGTTTCTTGAAGAGCCAGGTGAAGTTAATTTCCTTGAATCAAAGACTTTTGCGCGGTTACTTGAGTAATATACTTATTCTGGGGGGGGAATCCTGAATTTCATCGTCATCCTGAGCACATTCGCTTCGCTCAGTGCAGGGATCTCGTCCTAAATAACTAGAAGCCTCACCTTTTCTATTTAAATCCAAAAAAATCCCCTTAAAGAACTTGACTTTCTTATCTAACGAGTTAAAATATCTGTTCAATGCCTGAACAATCCTCCTTAAAGGAAGAGAACCTCATTATTATCAAAGAGATAGAGTCTCAGCCTGCTGTTACGCAGCGGGAGCTTTCTACGAAGCTGGCTATCTCTTTAGGCAAGATCAATGATAGTAATAAGTAGGCAGCAAATTGAGAGGTGCCAGTAGCATGGATCAAATAACTCAGTTCAATTTTGAGGAGGCGGAAATAGATCTGTATCAGTGTTTCAAATTATTTGCTAAACGCAAAAATACTTTTTTTGGAGTATTCCTATTAATTTGTGCCATAGGGTTCGGGTGTATCTTATTCTCTCCGAGAATCTACAGAATTTCAGTTTTACTCCAGGTGCCGTCTATTGGTGGCGAATAGAGGGGACTGTCCCGTTTTTTGGGACTGTCCCCGATCTAAACTAATGGAAAAATTGACATTTTGATTATAGGCGCAGGCGTAATTGGTTTAGCGGTAGAATAGCAGGAGTTAGGGTAAAAAGTTAACAATATTTTCTAGCAAAGTAATGTTACTTGTGTTGGTGCAAAGCGGAGTTTAGATGGATAACCTGTCTCAAATCAGCATATTGATTCTATGTGGGGGGCTTGGCAAGAGGTTGCGGTTAATAGTTTCTGACCGGCAAAAAGTTCTTGCCGAAGTTACCGGGCGCCCGTTCATTACGTTTATTCTCGAACAAATTTCAAATGCGGGCGGTAAGGATGTAACTTTATGCACAGGGTTCATGGGTGAACAAATCGAAAAATTATTGGGTAGTAGGTATAAGGCGCTTTCACTGCGTTATTCAAAAGAGCAAGAGCCTTTAGGTACGGCAGGCGCAATAAGAAATGCGTTTGATATGATAAAATCCGATGTGGTTATGGTTTACAACGGAGACTCCTACTGCGGGATTAATCCGCAGAATTTATTAGAATGGCATCTTTTAAGAAAATCGTCATGCACACTGGCCCTGGTTCGCGTACCGGATGTAAGCAGATACGGCTGCGTCAATTTTGACTCAAATTACATGGTTACTTCCTTTGATGAAAAAAGCGCGGATATCAAAAGCGGGTGGATCAACGCCGGAATATATTGCATAAACCGCGGATCGGTGGCGTTAATAAGGGAAAAGGAAAATATCTCACTCGAAAATAATTTTTTTCCGGAGATGATTGGTAGCGGATTATTTGCATTTCCGCAAGATGCGAAATTTATCGATATTGGCACATCAAGCTCGTATAAGGAAGCAGAATCTTTTTTTAATAAGGTTAAAAGATCTGTCGAGACTGAAAAATCTAGGGGTGATAAATAATGAAAAAACGAGCCCTTATTACCGGAATTAGCGGTATGGTCGGTTCCCATTTGGCCGATTTCTTATTGGGAAATACCGGGTGGGATATTTACGGCATGTGCCGATGGCGCAGCCCTTTAGATAATGTTCAACATCTTCTTGATCGAGCTAACAGGAAAGATCGCGTTTATTTCGTATATGGCGATCTATGCGACTATATTTCGTTGCAGAATGTTGTTGAGGAAAGCCGTCCGGATTACGTCTTTCACCTCGCTGCGCAGAGTTATCCGACTATAAGTTTTAGTTCCCCCATTCATACCCTGGACACGAATATTCTTGGAACCGAGAGATTGCTTGAGGCATTGAGAAGGTGCCACGACATTGATCCTATTATCCATGTATGTTCTTCGTCTGAGATTTTCGGAAGAGTCGCTAAAGAAAAATTGCCGATAAACGAAAACTGCTCTTTTCATCCAGCCTCGCCCTACGCAATTTCAAAAACAGGCACTGATCTGTCAGGCAGGTTCCATGCCGAAGCGTATGGACAAAAAGTTATTGTTACCCGGATGTTTACTCATACCGGGCCCCGCCGCGGCGATGTCTTTGCCGAATCCACCTTTGCGAAACAGATCGCTATGATAGAATATAAGATGATACCGCCTATAGTAAAAACCGGCAATTTAGATTCTCTGCGTACATGGGCAGATGTCCGGGATGCGGTAAGAGCATATTTTATGCTGGTAACTATCAATCCGATAGCGGGCGAATATTACAATATAGGCGGCACTTACACTTGTACGGTAAGGGAAATGCTTAACTACTTGCTTTCCATCTCCACTGCTAAGAATATAAAAGTTGAAACAGAAAAAAGCAGGCTGCGCCCCCTTGATGCCGACCTGCAGGTCCCTGATACAAAAAAATTCAAAGCTCATACAGGTTGGAAACCCGAGATACCTTTTGAAAAAACAATGAAAGATTTGCTTGATTACTGGAGAGACAGGGTAAAACCAGGGAGACATTTCCTGACACGCTAAAATGAATCCAAATACTAATTCAGATTATGATTTGATAATTGAAGCAGGACGAACAGAGCTCCATTACTGGAAGGATCTGTGGCGTTATAGAGAATTATTCTTATTTCTTGCCTGGCGCGATGTGCTCGTGCGCTATAAGCAGACAGTCATTGGTATTGCCTGGAGTGTTATTCGTCCTCTGCTGACTATGGTTGTTTTTACTATTATTTTTGGTAAACTTGCGAAGCTACCCTCCGGCCATGTGCCTTATCCGGTATTAGTATTCGCCGCTATGCTCCCCTGGCAATTTTTCGCAAATGGACTGAGTGACAGCAGCGGCTCTTTAATATCTAATGCCAATATGCTCACTAAGGTGTATTTTCCGCGGCTAGTGATCCCTGCAAGTACGGTGATTGTAAGCCTGGTTGACTTTGCCATTTCTTTTGCTATCCTCATAGTTCTCATGATCTGCTACCGTTTTACCCCCAGCTGGCATATTATTATCCTTCCGCTTTTTCTGTTCTTGGCCTTTATGGTTTCGTTTGGTTCCGGGCTCGTGCTGGCGACATTAAACGTTAAATATCGCGATTTTCGTTATATCGTCCCTTTCGTTCTTCAATTGGGGCTATACATCTCGCCGGTCGGATTTTCTAGCAGTATTATTCCCGAAAAATGGCGCTTGCTTTATTCCCTCAATCCGATGGTGGGCGTAATAGACGGTTTCCGGTGGGCGATCTTAGGCGGGAACGAGCAGATTTACTGGCCCGGTTTTATAGCTTCTTCATTGGTCATGGCTTTACTATTGTTGGCGGGATTATGGTACTTCAGAAAAACGGAGCGTGTTTTCGCGGACTTTATCTAATGTTATTATGAAAACTGTTATTAAAATCGAAAATCTGGGTAAAAAATATATGCTGCGTCACGAGCATCAGGAGCGGCGCTACACAGCCCTTCGCGATGTAATTATGAATTCAGTCAAAGAAGCGGGAAGGAGGCTTTTTAAGAGGGGTGCTGTAAAAAACAAAGATTCAACAGTTGAAGAATTCTGGGCGCTCAAGAATGTCTCATTTGATATATGTCAGGGGGATCGTATCGGGATCATTGGGCGTAATGGCGCGGGTAAAACCACCCTCTTGAAGATCTTGAGCCGTATTACGGAGCCGTCTAAAGGTAGGGTCTCCAGCAAGGGGCGCGTGGCAAGTCTGCTTGAAGTAGGGACCGGATTTCATCCTGAGCTTACCGGAAGTGAAAATATATATCTTAACGGCGCTATTCTTGGCATGAGCCGAGTTGAAATAAAAAAGAAATTTGATGAAATAGTGGCGTTTGCCGAGGTGGAGCGTTTTCTTGATACGCCGGTGAAACGTTACTCAAGCGGCATGTACGTGCGGCTGGCTTTCGCGGTAGCCGCTCATCTGGAGTCAGAGATTCTACTGGTAGACGAAGTTCTGGCAGTGGGAGACATTGTCTTTCAGAAGAAGTGCCTGGGTAAGATGAGCGACTTGACTAAGGATGGGCGAACATTATTATTCGTGAGCCACAATATTCCGATGGTGCGAACATTATGCCCGCAAGCAATTTTACTCGATAGGGGTAAATTGGCGGCTCAGGGCGAGGCAGCGTCTGTTATAGAACAATACCTTTCGGATAAGAACGAGATAGCAAGCGCTGCTGTTGAGTTTATTCCGCGTCCGGGCGCTAATGTGTCTTTCACTCGGGCATGGATAACCGACGATCAGGGTAATTTAACCGTGAATGTAGACGTATTGAAACCGTTTATGATTGGTCTTGAATTTCAGGTAATAAGCCTGACCGCAAATACGGAAGTCACCGTTGTATTAGAAAATTCGCTTGGCGTTAAGGTATTATTCTCCAGTTTATCTGACGGCAACAATAAGGAGTTTGCGGAACTTAAGCCCGGTTTACGCAAAACGTCGGTGTGGCTTAAAGCTAACTTTCTCGTACCCGACAGATATGTTGTTCGGTTGTATGCGCATCATCCTAATACGTACGTTATAGATGCGCGTGAAGATGCTTTGCGGTTTAATGTTGTTGAAACAGGTTCGACGATGCTGCGGTATGGACAGGGAGCTAATAATTGGTGTTGTGTGCTGGGCGGCACCAAATGGGAGCTTAATAAAAAGTAGGGCAAAGTTTAAATATGAAAAGATTTGTTGAGAAAATAATTACGATAGCGGCAAATATGGGAGAAGGGCATATCCCGAGTGCCTTGTCCGTGCTGGATATATTGTGGGTATTATATGACAGAATCCTGAATGTATATCCTCATGATCCTATTCACCCCGGCCGTGATAGATTTATTTTAAGCAAAGGCCATGCTTCGCTTGGCCTTTATGTTGTTTTATCTGAAAAAGGGTTTTTTGACAAATCGCTAATAGATAATTTTGCAAAATATGATTCTATTTTAGGAGGCCATCCTGACCGGAATAAAATTCCTGGCGTGGAAGCTTCAACAGGTTCTTTAGGCCATGGATTCCCTATGGCTGTTGGGATTGCCCTAGCTCTGAAGATAAAAAAATCGTTTTCAAAGGTATTTACAATAATCGGAGACGGTGAATGCAACGAAGGCTCTGTTTGGGAGGCGGTGCTTTTGGCGGCGCATCATAAATTGAACAATCTCATATGCATAATTGATTACAATCATTCGACCGACAGAGCTTTGAACGTTGGCGATCTTGCGATGAAATTCGAAGCTTTTGGATGGAGGAGCTGTGAGATTGATGGGCATGATCACGAACAAATATATAATGCCTTGAGGGATACTCCTAAAGATAAACCCGTAGCTGTTATTGCCAATACGATAAAAGGAAGAGGATGTAAAGTGATGGAAAATAATCCTGCATGGCATCACAGGTCACCCACAAAAGATGAGTTGATAGAAATTCTTAAGAGCTTGGACTGATAATGAGACAACAATTTGTTAAAACTATTGAGTCGGTTCTTGAACAGGATAGTAGATTGATTGTATTGCTCGGAGACATTGGGGTTTTTGGTTTTAGGCGTGCTTTCGAAAAATATCCTGATAGGATGTATAATGCCGGTATTTTAGAACAGGCTACTGTGGGGCTTGCAGCGGGATTATCTTCAGAGGGATTTATTCCAGTTGTGCATACTATTGCTCCTTTCATTGTCGAAAGAAGCTTGGAACAGATCAAAATCGACTTTTGCTACCAAAATCTTGGTGGTAATTTTATAAGCGTGGGCAGTTCATTCGACTATGCCGCTCTTGGTTGTACGCATCACTGCCCGGGTGATGTTGGAATCCTAAAGAATGTCCCAGGCATGCAAATTGTTGTCCCTGGTCACCCCGAAGAGTTTGATAGGCTGTTTCAGCAGTCTTACACTAACGGAAGAGCTACATATTTCAGATTGACCGAAAAGGGTAATTCATTACCTAACAGTGTTGAATTTGGTAAGGCTGCAGTATTAAAAAGGGGGGCCAAGGCTACCATAATTGCGGTAGGCCCTGTTTTGGAAGATGTAATGTCTGCTTGTGTTGATATTGATATTACAATTTTATATTATACTTCGTTAGAACCATTTGACGTGGAAACTTTAAGGCAAAACTGCGCATCCTCAAAGATACTCATATGCGAACCATATTATTCAGGTGCCTTGGATTATGATGTTATAAAATCAGTTGGCATTAATAGCGTTAAGATTGAGCATATAGGAGTTCCGCATGTCTTTTTAACTCAATATGGAAAAGCCCAAGATCATAATCAATGTATTGGTTTGACGCCGCAAAATATTCGTTTGAAGCTGGGGAGCCTCATAAATGAATAGACTTGCTGAATTGATACTAGAAGACGCGCGAACGGTCTGCGAATGGGTAGATTTTGAGGAGATAAAAGATAAAAGCATAATCATAACAGGCGCGTCCGGTTTAGTCGGAACGCATTTCCTGGCCAGCCTTAATTATTTAAAGACAAAAAAAAGGCTGCCTTTCAAAGTTTACAGTACCGTTAATAGTGAGCCGGCGGAATATTTTAAAGATATAGCCGGATTCGATGGGTCGGAGATAGTCCGGGGGGATTTAACGGGTGTCGATGTTTGCCGCGGCTTGCCTAAGGCCGACTATATCATACATGCGGCGGGATATGGCCAGCCCGGCAGATTTTTGCAGGATCCTGTAAAGACCATCAAATTGAATACCGTTGTGTTGTTCGAACTTTTTGATAAACTTGCCGCCAATGGTAAGTTGTTGTTTTTAAGTACAAGTGAAATCTATACCGGGCAGAAGCGCATTCCGCATGTAGAAACCGACGTCGGTTCGACTAATACGGACCATCCAAGAGCTTGTTATATTGAGGCGAAGAGGTGTGGGGAAGCAATTTGTAACGCCTACAGGCAGAAGGGAGTTAAGGCGAAGTCCGCAAGGTTATCGCTTGCATACGGACCCGGAACAAAAGATGGAGACAAGCGAGTGATCAACGAATTTATACGAAAAGGTTTGAAAGGCGGGATATCCTTGCTGGATCATGGACGGGCAAAGAGGACATATTGTTATGTAAGCGATGCAGTCGATATAATGTGGAATATACTTTTTAAGGGCTCCGAAGCGATTTACAACGTAGGCGGCCATTCGAGCGTTACGATAATGGATCTTGCGCGCAAGATCGGCGACTATCTAAAAGTACCAGTTACCTGCCCGGACAATTTACCTGAAGGCTTGGCCGGTGCCCCGGAAGATGTTTTTTTAGACATGTCGAAGGCTGAACATGAATTTAACAAAAAAGAATATGTTGACTTTACTGAAGGGCTCAAGAAGACCATAGAATGGCAGAAGCTGCTTTATGCGCATGATAATGTACCGTGTGGGAGAGGATGATAATGCCTAAGATACTGGTTACCGGTGCCGGGGGTCTTATCGGACATGCCATCACGAGTCTTGGTTTACCCGAAATGGCCTATTTGACAAGAAAAGACGCGGATCTTACAGATTTCACAGCAACAAAAGATGTTTTTAATGTAATCAAGCCGGATAAGGTAATTCATCTTGCCGCTCAAGTAGGGGGATTAGGCGGTAATATGATACATTCCGGGGAATATTTTTGCAATAACATAATGATAAACATCAATGTCCTTGAGGCAGCGCGTTTATGTGGTGTTAAGAAGCTCGTTTCTTTTATGTCTACATGTGTTTTTCCTGAAGCTTGTCAATATCCGCTTAATGAAAAGGATATTCATAATGGCCCGCCTCACCCGTCAAATTTTGGGTATGCTTATGCAAAAAGAATGCTTGAAGTTCAGAGCGTCGCTTATAGAAAAGAATGGGGATGCGATTATATTGTAGCTATACCGACAAATGCTTATGGTCCTAATGATAATTTCAATTTAGAAGACGGCCATGTTATCCCTTCTTTGATACACAAATGCTATTTGGCAATGAAAAATAACACAGACCTTGTGCTCTGGGGTAGCGGGAAGCCGCTAAGAGAAATGGTGTATTCAAAGGATATCGCGGAATTGGCGATATGGGCTTTAGAAAATTATAGCGAAGAGTATTCCATTATTTTGTCGCACGGCATAGAAACATCAATAATGGACATTGTCGATGTTATTGTTAGGAAAATTGGATTTGAAGGTAGGGTAATATTTGATACGACAAAACCCGAAGGGCAGTTTAGAAAACCGTCAGACACTACAAAATTAAGAAAATATTTGCCGAAGTTTGAATTTACATCCATAGAAAAAGGAATTGAAGAAACAGTAAAGTGGTTTGTTTCTAATTATCCGAAAATAAGGAAATAGTAGAAAATGACGGAGTCGCGTGAACACATTTTAACTCCAGGTGATTTTGAATCGTTGTTTGGGGAATCGCTTAGCTCGTGCGTCAAAAACCGAATAAAGAAATATAATTTAAGATACAGGAATCTTACTCCTGAAGAGCGCGATAGTTGCTTCAGTAAAATCATATCAGTTTTGCAAAGTGGAGATTTTATGTATTCCGGAGAGCATAGGTATGAACAATGGGAAAAAGGATGGAGACAGAATTTAGATGAGTTATTGAAAGGAAACGCTAGTGACGCGATGATACCTCGTTACTTTGGAAAGCACGAGATAAACAGATTGAAGCAAAAGTTTATCAGGCCTGTTTCCCCGAATTTTGAGTATAATATGCTCGGAGTTATCCTAGATTGGTTGTTTGATAAATATCTTAAAGATTATGAAAATATTTATGAATTTGGTTGTGGAACCGGACACAATTTAGTCAGATTAAGATCGTTTAATCCCAAAGCTAACCTTTGGGGGCTTGATTGGGCTAAGTCGTCGCAGGACATGATTAATAAATATGCGCTTGTTAACTCTGATAAAAAGCTATTCGCCAAAAAATTCGATTATTTTAATCCGGATTTTAGCTTGAAACTAAAGCAGGGCTCAGCCATATATACTGTTGCCTCCCTTGAACAAATAGGATCAAAATATCATTCATTTATAGATTATCTCCTTAAAAATAAGCCGAGTATTTGTATTCATGCCGAACCTGTAGAAGAATTATTGGATCAAGGAAATCTTTTGGACTATCTTTCAA
The DNA here is from genome assembly GCA_023247825.1 of Candidatus Omnitrophota bacterium. Classification (GTDB taxonomy): domain Bacteria; phylum Omnitrophota; class Gorgyraeia; order Gygaellales; family Profunditerraquicolaceae; genus UBA6249. Next base: position 72,973 of record JAHFFR010000001.1, on the reverse strand, counting down.
TACGTTATTTTAAGAAAAGAAACTACCTTAGCGGTTACTTGACCTACCTTAAAGATCTTGAATCAAAAGGGAAAGTAAAAATCATTAAAGCCCAAAGGAATTACGTGGGCAGTTTTTTTATTGAAGGCTATTCTGTTATTATTTGGACTCCCATAGCATAAATGTATTAAAATTATTTAGAAGCCAATAATTTTATGAGGAGCCGCTGATGAAGAACATTATCATTATAAACATGGGGAGAGTTTTTGCGAGATTTATCATTGCTTTTGAAATAAAATTTAAAAGACTGGTCAGACAGCTCTCGGGTGAAAAAAAGATATTATTAGGTTTCGGGGAGATGTGGAATATTTATTACAGAGTTAAAAATACAGCAATGCTCCCCGGGGATATCGCTGAGCTTGGAGTTTTTTCTGGGGGAAGCGCAAAATTGATCTGTGAGATTAAGGGTAGGCGATCGCTGCATTTATTTGACACTTTTTCCGGCTTGCCGCCCAATGAGTTTTCGATTAATAAAATAAACAGAGGAGAAATCAGAGGTGGGTCTTTGAGCGAGGTAAAAGATTATTTGGCTAAGTATGATAATATTTTTTTCTATGAAGGGATATTTCCGGATAGCGTTGTTGAATTGGGAAAAAAATCACTCAGGTTTTCCTTTGTGCATTTGGATGCGGATATTTATGAGTCGACGCTTGATGGGTTAAAATTCTTTTATCCTCTGATGGTGAAAAACGGAGTTATTCTGATTCACGATTATTATAACAGATATTTGCCGGGAGCTAAAAAGGCGGTGAGTGAATTTTTAAAAGACAAGCCGGAAGAAATAATTGTATTGCAAGGAAAGGCGATTACTGGATTTAATCTGGCTAATAAAGTTATCAATAGATTTTATTATTCTGATCAAGCTATGATTATTAAGAAAGGATGATATTATGATTAACAAGCCCAGAATCTTATTTATTGCCGACAAGTGGTGTTCCGGCCGCATTGAATGGGGCCTCTCGGCCTGGGAGGGCAATTTATGGCAGTCTCTTCAAGCTGTCAATTTGGCTGAAGTGGAAGTCTTTCACTTTGACGAGTATTATCGCGTAAATGGAATCAGGGGCGATGAGGCCGTTTTAGAGAAAATAGCAGAATTTCAGCCTAGCGCGATTTGCCTGGTGGCTAATAATTTTCTCGGTACTATTGATATGCCATCCCTGCAAACGCTGGAAATGATAAAAAAACGTTTTTCCATTCCGCTCTTTGCCATCTGGGGGGATCCACAATCGGAAAGCCTGATGAGTGTATCAGATATAGTTGGGCCTTTCATTGATTTCAATGCCTTTACCGCCACGAACGCGCCTTTTAGGCGTTGGAAAAATCCGAAAAAGTTCTCTTATTTCTGGGTGCCGAAAAATCCCAAGTATTTTTATGATCCCGGACGTTCAAGAGATATAGATATAGGCTTTGCCGGAGGCATGAACCCGCACAGATTACGAAGAATAAAATATCTGGAAAAACATGGTTTAAAAGTTTATTGTGCCGGAGGCGAACGTCAAGGGAATTTACCGCTTGCGGAATTTGCCGAGATTTTTCAGCGTGCTAAAATTATTATTGGTTTTTCCCAAAGCGGCTATACGCAGATTATCTGCGCGCGAACATTTGAAGTTATGAATTGCGGGGCCATGCTTCTGGACGAAACTAACCCCGAAACCGCAAAATTATTCATACCCTATGTGGATTACGCGCCTTATTTTTCGAATAAAGATATGTTAAATAAAGCCCTGCATTATTTACAAAATGAAACCGAAAGAGTGAAAATAGCAAATTCAGGTAAGCTAAAAACACAGCAATATTATTCAGCTTATCGTTTTTGGAAAATAATTTTAGCTAAAACTGACGAAGTTATTTCGGGCAGATCGGACGATGTAATTTACGATAGGGGCCAACCTTATCAGCTGGATCAGGCCGATGACCAATTGATCCTGGCTAACTGGGGAAGAAAAACTATCGATCTTCCCTGGTTTCGTCTAAGAAAGTTATCACGTGTTCAGGCGGTGGTGCTGAAAGTTACCGACTGGTTCTGTTCTTATGAATTATTGTATTTTTTCTATCTTCGTTATCAGCGAATAAAGGATTGGCGCCGGTTTATGTTCAACTGCTCATACGGGTTCTTTAAAGCCATAAGGTATATTCTACCCAAGGGGCTGGGGGATAGCTTAAAAGAATATTTAAAACCATGCGCCGCATTTATGGTAAAATGGCTGGCATGCGAATACAAGGGTTGTGGATTGAGTTCCTGGATTGTAAATAGCGACAAAAAAGAGAAGATAAATTAACATGATAAATAAACCCAGGATACTATTCGTTGCGGACAAGTGGTGTTCCGGCAATATTGATTGGGGCCTATCGGCCTGGGAGGGCAATTTATGGCAGTCTCTCCAAGCCGTCAATTTGGCCGAAGTGGAAGTCTTCCATTTTGACGAATATTACCGGACAACCGGGACTAAAGGCGATGAGGCCCTTTTGAGTAAAATAGCCGAATTCCGGCCTCAACTAATCTGTCTGGTGATCTATAATTTTCCTGATGCTGTTAATACTCCGTCCCTTAAGACATTAGAAACAATAAAAAAGCGTTTTTCGATTCCGTTCTTCGCTATTTGGGGGGATTTCGAATGTGAAATACTGGTAAAAATATCGGACGTATTCCAGCCATTTATCGATTTCAATATGTTTACCGCTACCAGCGTAGTTTTTCGGCGTATGAAAGATCCGCAGAAATTTTCTTATTTTTGGGTTCCGAAGAATCCCGAATATTTTTATGATCCTGGCAGAGAAAGAGATATTGACCTTAGCTATCCCGGCTCGACAAAACTGGCTAGATTGCGGAGGATAAAGTATCTTGAAAAACATGGTTTAAAAGTTTATCGTGCCGGAGGCGAACACGAAGAGCACCTGCCTATTGCTGAATTTGCAGAAATTTTTCAGCGCTCTAAAATTGTTTTGAGTTTTTCCTGCCCCGGTTATATTCCGGTCACTAATGCCCGGGCATTTGAAGTTACGAATTGCGGGGCTATGCTTCTGGAGGAAGCAGCTCCGGAAACTGCCAAATTATTCATCCCTAATGTTGACTATGTTCCTTATTTTTCAAATGCGGACCTATTGAAAAAAGCCAGGTATTACCTGAAAAACGAGGCCGAAAGGGTCAGGATAGCTCATAATGGTTATGTCAAAACAAAACAGTATTATTCGGCCCGCCGTTTCTGGAAGATTGTTTTGGATAAAACAGAAGAATTAATTTCATCCGCAACACCTGGCAAGCTCTTTAAAAGAGATTATCCTTATCAGTTGGATCAAGCAGATGATCAATCGATCTTAGCTAACTGGGGAAGGAAAACGATTGAGTTCCCATGGCCGCGGCTGAGAAGCTTGCCTTTTTTTCAGGCGTTATCGCTAAAAATCACTGATTGGTTTCTTTCTCATAAATTATCGTATTGTTTCTATCTCTGGTATCAGCGAATAACGGATTGGCGTTGGCTATTATTTAAATGCTCATATGTTTGTTTTAAAGCCGCAAGGCCGATTCTTCCTAAAAGACTTGGAGAGCGTTTAAAAGAAAGTTTAAAGCCATGTTTGAAATTGATAATAGACAAGATATTGTGGAAAGTGTCATGAGGGGGCTGTTGCGAAACTCCCAATTTTACGTCATTCTGAGGCCGAAGGCCGAAGAATCTCGACGATAAATAGATTCTTCGCGGAGTTTACACTGAGCGAAACGAATGTGCTCAGAATGACAAAAAGAGGTATTTCGCAATAGTCCCATTAGAGAAAACTGTCCCTTAAGGCCGGTATCGCCTTATGCGGTAAGTAAGGTTGGAGAAGATATGGTAACATATCAATATTGGTTGTCGCATGGGATTAAGACTATTCGTACTAGAATGTTTACTCATACCGGACCTAGGAGAGGAGATGTTTTTGCAGTATGTTTTTCGCAAAGCAGATTGCTGCCGCGGAATTGAAACTAAGTAAACCGATTGTCAGGGTTGGAAATCTTAAATCCGTGAGGACCTTTTGTGATGTGCCTGATGCAGTGAAAGCGTATTGGATTATGATCAGTAAATGTAAACCGGGCGAAGTCTATAATATCGGCGGTAATCGGACGATGACTATCGGCGAGGCCCTGGATATTTTGATTTCTTTTTCCGAAGTCAAGCCGGAGATAAAAGTCGATCCTGAGCTCTTCCGGCCGTCTGACGTAACCTTACAGATACCGTGTATAGATAAGTTTCGTAATGAAACAGGGTGGGAACCAGTTATTCCTTTGGAGCAGACTTTAGAGGATGTTTTAAATTATTGGAGATTTGAACTCAAGCGTTCCCCTTGGAAAGCATTAACCGTAGAGAAATAGAGGACAAATGAATAAAAAACTTAGTATAGAATTGTATAAAAAGATGTATCTGATTCGATGCGCAGAGAAACAGATACAGAAATATTATCATGAGGATGAGATGAAGACTCCTATGCATATGTCTATGGGGAATGAAGCTATTGCAGCCGGGGTTTGTCATGCTTTGACCGAAAGCGATCAGATATTTACTACATATCGGACTCATTCTATTTTTCTTGCCAAAACAGGCGATGTAAACGAATTTTTTGCTGAAATGTACGCAAAAGAGACGTCTTCCTTAAAAGGAAAAGGTGGTTCAATGCATTTATGTCTGCCTAAAAAGGGATTTATGGGGACATCAGCGATAGTTTCTGCACATATTCCTGTCGCAGTAGGGTGTGCGTGGGCAAACAAGATAAATAAAAACAGAAAAATTGTTGTTGCGTTTTTTGGAGATGGCGCTGTGGATGAGGGTGTTTTTTGGGAGAGTTTAAACATCGCCAGTTTAATGCAGCTGCCGGTAATTTTTGTGTGTGAAGACAACGAGCTTGCTGTTCATAGTCATATAAAAGAGCGCCGTGGATATAATTCTATAACGGAAATCGTTAAGAAATTCCGTTGCCAGACTCTTGAAATTGATTCTACTGATGCGGAGGAAATTTATAATCTTACTTCTAAGGCCATAGATGTGCTGCGCAAAAAGCCAGAGCCATATTTCATGAATTTTAAATATTACCGTTATCTCGAACATGTGGGGATTAATTATGATTTTGATGCAGGATACAGGAAGAAAGATGAATTCAAAAAGTGGCTTAAAAGAGACCCTGTCAGTCTTCAGCGGATCAGACTTATGAAATCCGGGTATGTTAACGGTGAGATTAAAAAAATAGAAAAAGAGATATTGAATGAAGTTGTGTTTACTATAAAGAACGTAAAAAATGCTAAGTTAAGCAGTACGGATGAATTGCATAAGGGAGTTTTTCAATGAGACAGATTACATATTGCGAAGCATTGCGTGAGGCCATGATTCAGGAGATGGAAAGGGATGGTAAAGTTTTTGTGTATGGGATAGGTGTTCCTGACCATAAGGCAATATTTGGTTCTACTGCCGGGCTCGTAAAGCGTTTTGGCAAAACGAGGTGTTTTGACACGCCTTTATCCGAAGATGCTATGACCGGATTTGGTTTAGGAGCAGCATTAAATGGCATGCGCCCGATACATATCCATATTAGGATTGATTTTATGCTTTTAGCGTTTAACCAAATCGCTAATATGCTTTCATGTAGTAATTATTCATCTTGCGGAAAGCTTAAAGTGCCTATGGTGATAAGGGGAATTATAGGTCGCGGCTGGGGACAGGGTTTTCAACATAGTAAAAGCATGTATTCAGTATTTGCTCATATCCCAGGCATTAAAGTTGTTATACCCACGATGGCTTATGATGCTAAAGGGCTTCTTATCTCCGCGATTCGGGATGATAATCCTGTAATTTTTATTGAACACCGCTGGTTATATTGGCAAAAGGGAGGAGTTCCTAAGTCCTCTTATGCTTTGCCGTTTGGTAAGGCAAATATTTTACGTAAAGGCAGGGACATTACCATAGTCGCGACTTCATGGATGAACGTAGAGGCGGTTTTTGCGGCAGAGCTACTAATGAAGGAAGGTGTTAACGTTGAAATAATTGATCCAAGAACAATAGTCCCTTTAGATGAAGAAAGTATTGTGGCGTCAGTTGAGAAGACGGGTAGATGTATTATTGTTGATAATGATTGGTTGTTTTGTGGTTTTAGCGCTGAAGTAGCGGCGCGCGTATCATCAAGGTGCTTTGGAAAGCTCAAAAGCCCGGTAAGAAGAATAGGTTTCGCGCATACACCGTGTCCCACTGCCAGGCATTTAGAGAACGAATTTTTTCCTAACGCAAAAAATATAATAAGAGAAGTTGAGGATATGCTTAAATTAAAGCCGATGAGTTTTGATGGCATAGAGTTTTATAGCCATGAGAAGAAATTTAAGGGACCATTTTAATTTTAATAAAAAAGACGGAGCAATGAAAATGCCGAAGGTTACTCTTCATGATTTTATTGAATCATTCGGTGCTGATGAAAACAGTATATCGCAGGAATGCATTGATTTGATTACCCGAAAAGATTTTACTTATGAGATTTTGGAAGGCAGCAAGAGAGACGAGGTCATACTGGAAGTTTTAAAGAAGTTGGAAAGCGACAGGCAGATTATCGGTGCTAAAGAGCGTCAGGACATCTGGAGTAATGGCTGGAACGAGAATTTGCAGGATTTTATTAATAGTAATTATGATCTGCAAAAATTAGTGCCTAAGTTTATCCGGCCCAATAAAATAATCCGCTATAAACAAAATTACATCTGTTCGGCCAATCCTAATTTTGAACTGGATTATTATTTGGTGTTCAGAAAATGGCTTTTCGCCAGATATTTTAAAGAATTCAGCAATATTTATGAATTCGGCTGCGGTACGGGTTTTAATCTCGTTGCTCTTTCTCAGCTGTATCCGGACAAAAATTTATACGGCACAGATTTTGTAAAATCATCAGTAGATTTAGTTAATGCGATAGCTAAGGCGTATAATATAAAATTAAAGGGTGCTATTTTTGATATGATCAATCCCGATCAAAGCTTTCGGCTCAAAGAGAACAGTTTGATCTTTACGATTGGCTCAATTGAGCAATTAGCAAGTAAATTTGAGAATTTTTTGCAGTATCTTTTAGATAATAGCCCCGAATTGTGTGTACATGTCGAGCCTACAGTTGAATTATACGAAAAGGATAATTTAGTTGACTATCTTGCTATAGAATTCCATAAAAAACGGGGATATACTCAAGGTTTTTTGCCGAGACTACAGGAGCTGGAAAAAGAAGGGAAAACCAAGATTTTGAAAGTAAAACGGTTATTCTTCGGAAGCTTGTTTATGGAAGGGTATAACCTTATTATATGGAGGCCAATAAAATAATGGACTTAGGGATAAAGAACAAATATGCGTTAGTTACCGGAGGCACTCATGGGATTGGCAGGGCAATTGCACTTACTTTAGCGAATGAAGGATGCAATGTCGCGGTATGCTCACGGACGCCTTCCCGTATCCAAGAGACACAGAAACAGTTAAAAGCCAAGGGCGTTGATTGTCTGGCTATCCAGGCGGATGTCACAATCAGGGAAGATATTAACCGGGTATTTAATAAGATCATTAAGAAATGGGGCACCTTGCATATTCTGATAAATAACGTGGGCGGAGGAGGTAGATGGGGGCAGGAAGATATTATAGATACAGATGAAAGGGTGTGGCAGGAGGTTTATAATAAGAATGTTATGAGCTCTCTCCGGTTCATCAAGCTGGCTATTCCGTATATGCGTAAACAGAAGTGGGGCAGGATTATCAATATTACCTCTTTATATGGCAGAGAAGCCGGTGGCAGACCGTGGTTTAATATCGCCAAGACCGCGCAAACAGTCCTGATAAAAAACCTTTCATTGAAGAAGGAAATAGTTAGGGATGGGGTAACTTTTAATAGTATTGCTCCGGGTAGCATTATGATTCCTAATACGGGATGGCGAGAGGAGCAGAAAAAAGATCCTGCTGTATTTAAGGCTATGCTGGATGAGAAATTTCCTTTAGGAAGGTTGGGGAATCCGGAAGAGGTGGCAAATGTAGTTGTTTTTATCTGTTCAGAGCAGGCAAGTTTAATTAACGGTGCTTCTATAGCAGTAGACGGTTCCGAAGGAAGAAGTTTCTAATAAATGATTAAAACAGGTATTTTGAAAAGTTTTAATAAGAAGAATGTATTGGTTACGGGTGGCACTGGCCTTATTGGCAGGCAGGTTGTTAAGATTCTATGCGATACCGGAGCCAACGTAAAGGTTGTTTCACTAGATAAGATAAAAGTTGATAATAGGGTTGAACATGTTTTAGGGGATTTAACAGATTTTATTTTGTGCAAACAGCTTACAAAAGATATGGATTTCGTTTTTCATATAGCTGGAATAAAAGGCTCTATTGATGTCACTAAGAAAAAACCTGCTAGTTTTTTTGTCCCACTTATAATGTTTAATACTAATGTGCTTGAAGCTTGTCGTATAAATAATGTCCAGAAAGTTGTTTATACCAGCTCTATAGGCGCATATTCCAGCGCTGAAGTTTTTTGCGAAAGCGATGATCAACTTGGGTCGCCTATGGATCTGTTTCCGGGATGGGCAAAAAGAATGGCAGAGTTTCAAATCCAAGCTTATAAAATACAGTATGGTTTAAATAATTTTGCAATTGTCAGGCCTTGTAATGTTTATGGTCCCGGAGATAATTTTGATCCTAATAATGCTATGGTTATTCCTACTTTGATGCATAGAATCGCTAAAAAAGAGGATCCCGTGGTTGTTTGGGGGGATGGTTTGGCTATACGTGATTTTGCGTACAGCAGAGATGTTGCGGAAGGAGTAATTTTAGCTTTATATTATGGTACAGGAAGTGGTTTTGTTAATCTGGGGAGTGGAATTGGATATTCAATAAAAGAGCTTGTTGAAACTTTAAGAGAATTTTTAGATTTCAATTATGTGTTTGATACATCGAAGCCTTCAGGTTTTCCTAAAAGAGTTATGGATATTTCTAAGGCAAGGGAATCAATAGGGTATGATCCTTCTACAAGTTTGTTAGACGGATTGAAAGAAACTTGGGAATGGTTTATGAATAATCAAAAGGAATACTTGGAGAAAAAGAATTATTTTAAATAATTATAACGGGGGGTATCGTGATAGAAGTCATACAAACTAATCTCGAAGGAGTTTTATTGATTAAACCAACTTATTTTGAAGATCATAGGGGGTATTATCTAGAGACCTATAACAAGAAATTATATAAAGAGAAAGGCATCGATATTGATTTCGTAGAAGATGACATATCTATAGCAACCAAAGGTGTGATCAAAGGGATTCATGGTGATAGCTCAACTTGGAAGCTGATATCATGCTTGCATGGAGAATTTTACCTGGTTGTAATTAATTATGATGAAGAGTCAAAGGATTTTGGTAAATGGCAGAGTTTTGTTTTATCGCAGACCAATAAACACCAGGTATTAGTTCCACCGAAACATGGCAATGGACATTTATGCTTAACTGAGAAGTCAATTTTTCATTATAAACAGTCGTCTTATTATGGATCGTCAAAACAATTTACCATATTATGGAATGATCCGAAATTTAAGATATTTTGGCCTATAAAAGACCCGATTTTATCAGAGAGAGACGCGTTGGTGCCGGGTCTTTGAAAGTTTAAACTTTTATGCTCTATATATCGTCTTTGTGTTCTAAAAAGAATAAGATCGGTAATGCGGTTTGCCAATTAGCAGAGTTAGGATTTAAGAATATAGAACTCACCGGAGGCACTATATTTTATAATAACTTTGAGAGCGATTTGATCAGCTTGCAGAAAGAGTATAAGCTGGATTATTTGATTCATAATTATTTTCCACCACCGAAAAAAGATTTTGTTATAAATATTGCCTCGCGCAAATTCGATATTAAAAAGAGGACAATAGCTCTAGTGAAAGAAGCTTTAAGGTTTGCACGGAAATTCGGCAAAAATTTATATACCATGCATCCAGGATTTATAAGCGAATTGCTGCCAGAGCTTAAAGATAAGTTTTTTATAAAGGACGGCAGGACAATTAATTTAAAAGAAGATTTTTATAAGGCAGTGGAGTCTTTATCAGAAGAAGTTATTCCGATAAATTTTAGGATAGGGGTAGAGAATTTAGGGCTTAAAACAGCAAATGATAAATTTTCGTTTTTGTGTGGCAGTGATGATGTAGAGCAGTTTTTAATTTATTTTAGAAATAATGAAAGAGTGGGACTTCTACTTGACCTTGGGCATTTGAATGTGGCTTCGCAGATATTACGTTTTGATAGAGATTTATTCCTGGATAGAATCGTCGATAACTACGGCAAAAAGATATTTGCCTTTCATCTCTCTGAGAATAACGGTCATATAGATTCACACAGAGTGCTGCCAGTTGATTCTTGGCAAATAAAATATTTAATGAAGTATAGAAAGATTTTTAGTAATGTCCCTATTGTGTTTGAATGGCATGATGCTGCCAGCAAGCAGACATATGAACATTTTAAGATAATCGAGGACGTATTAAATTAATATCAAGCCTTTACTAATAGAATTACGGAGAACTGCATAATGACAAGTTTTTTTAATACTAAAAAGGTTTTAGTTGCGGGGGGAGCTGGTTTTATAGGGTCAAACTTGGTAAACAGGCTTCTTTCGTTGGGAGCTAATGTCCGAGCCACTATTCATAAAAGAGAACCGGTGATTATTGATGATCGGATTGAATATATCAGGTGTGATTTGATGAGCATGGAAGATTGCAGGAAGACTGTTGCGGGTATGGATTATGTTCTTATGTGTGCCGCAAACACGTCGGGAGCGGCGGTGATTGCTTCGACCCCGTTGGTGCATGTTACTTCGAATATCATTATGAATTCCCAGATACTGGAAGCTGCTTATTTTGCGCAGATAAAAAAGTTTATTTTTCTGAGCAGTAATGCCGCTTATCCTCCTAGCGGGGATAAGCCGGTAACTGAGAAAGAAATGTTTGATGCTGATCCGTATGATATTTATTTTGGTGTGGGATGGATGAAGAGGTTTACTGAGATTCTCTGTCGTCTGTATTCTCAGAAGCTTAAAAACCCTATGGCTGCCGTAGTGGTGCGGCCGTCTAATATCTATGGCCCATACGATGATTTTGATTTTGCCACTTCTCATATGATGGCGGCTACCTTAAGGAAGGTAATTGAGCGGCATGATCCGATTAAAATTTGGGGTACGGGCCAGGACATCAGAGATTTAATCTACATTGATGATTTTATAGATGGTTTGATTTTGGCTGCGGAAAAACTTTCTACTTTTGATGCGGTGAATATCGCTTGCGGCAAAGCCTATAGTTTAAAAGAAATTCTGCGGATGGCTCTTGAGATTGAAGGATACAAGAATGCCAAAATAACCTATGACTCAAGCAAGCCTTCAATGATTCCGATGCGCTTAATTGACATCAAAAAAGCTCAAGAGTTGCTTGGGTTCACCCCCAAAACCGATATTTATGACGGCATAGCTAAAACAATCTCTTGGTATAAGCAGGTTTATTTGCCTGAGAGTAAAGATAAGAAGGAAAAGGCATGATTATTACGCGTACCCCGTTAAGGATTTCTTTCTTTGGGGGAGGAACAGATTATCCTCTCTGGTATAAGGAAAATGGCGGAGCCGTCCTGAGTACCACGATTAACAAGTACTGTTATATTAATTGTCGGTATCTTCCTCCTTTTTTTGACCATAAGTATCGTATTCGTTATGTTGAACGCGAAGAAACGCAGGATATCTCTCAGATTAAGCATCCCTCCGTGCGGGAATGTTTAAAATTTATAAATATTGAACATGGGATTGAGATGGTCCATTCCAGCGATATCCCGGCCCGATCCGGAGTTGGTTCAAGCTCAGCTTTTACCGTAGGTTTTTTACATGCTTTAAACGCTCTTAAGGGTAGAATGGTAACCAAGCGGCAATTAGCGCGTGATGCAATTAACGTGGAGCATAATTTGATCAAAGAAAACGTCGGCGCCCAGGATCAGGTGGCTGTTACCTTTGGCGGCCTAAATAAAATTGAGTTCGGCGGCGAAGATGAATTCTATGTTCATCCTATAACTATTCCCAAAGAAAAAATTGAGTTATTGCAGAGTTACTTAATGTTGTTCTTTACTGGGTTTTCCCGAAATGCTTCGGATATTGCGGGAGAACAGATTAAGAAGACCCCGGCGTTGAAGAGCCAATTGCAGAGTATGCAGGGAATGGTAGATAAGGCAGTAGACATCCTCAATGATAATTCTTGCGATATTCGGGATTTTGGTAAATTGCTGCACGAATCCTGGCAAATTAAGCGTAGCCTTACTCAGATGATTTCTACTAGCCAAATCGACGCTATTTATGAAACTGCGCGCAGGGCTGGAGCGCTTGGGGGGAAACTATTAGGCGCCGGAGGCGGAGGATTTATTCTTATGTTCGCTGAGCCGCAAGTTCAGCCTAAAATAAAGGAGAAATTAAGTAAGATCCTCTATGTCCCTTTTTCTTTTGAAAAACTGGGAAGCCAGGTGATTATGTATTCAACACAGGATTTTTATTAGAATGATATAGAAAATAATGATTAAGAAAGGTAATGTATGGATCCGAAAATAGCTATTTGTTCATCCGCACACAGGCCGCAGAATTGGATGGCTTTATACAAGAGCATCGGTGATAATGATGTTGAATTTGAGTTGGTCTTCGTAGGGCCCAATCCGCCCGATTATGAGCTGCCAAAGAATTTTCGTTTTATCAGATCGATAGTAAAACCACAGCAGTGTTTAGAGATAGCGGTGAGGAATACTACTGCCGATCTTATAATGCTTAATTTTACTGATGATTGCGAATTTCAGGGGTCCAGACCGCTGGGCAGGCTTTACCAAACATATAAAAGCTATAACAATGACAAAATAATATTGTCATGCAGGTATATGATGGACGGCATAGACCTATCCTCTTCGGCGCATCACTTTTCCGATTCTAGTTCGCCGATAGTGCCGTTAGCTGCTTTGATGTCAAGAAAGCTTTATCGTGATATTGGGGGTATAGATAGGAATTTTCAAGCTATTTTTGGGGATTTAGACATCGCCATGAGAGTTTACGCCTTAGGGGGCAAAGTTGTAATAAGCGATGTATACCTCAATGAGGATAAAAGTAAAAGGGCAGGAAGTAGTTTATGTACTGAGTTTTGGGAGCACGATAGAGGACTGCTTGATAGTCTGTGGACAAAGAACGGGAAGGTTCATTTTTGTCGAATGAAACCGGTGGAACCTTTTTCTGACATAAATATACTCAAGGCATCTCAGGGGCCTCGAGGGCGATGGCGCGGCAATGGTTTTATACTTTTTGAAAAAATAGAAACCAATCTTCCCAGGGTAATGCGTGGCATTAGAAAACCATCTATGTATCTTAATTATGCAAAGAGAATGGCCGCAAAAATAATGGCTAAAAGAGGTAATCCATGAGTCCTAGGATTGGAATTGTTGCTTCTGCTCACAGGCCGCAGAATTGGATGGCTTTATACAAGAGCATCGGTGATAATGATGTTGAATTTGAGTTGGTCTTCGTAGGGCCCAATCCACCCGATTATGAACTGCCAAAGAATTTTCGTTTCATTAGGTCGTTTGTAAAGCCAACGCAGTGTGTCGAGATAGCGGTGAGGAATACTACTGCCGATCTTATGATGGATATAGCTGATGACTGTGAATTTAATACCCCGCAGCCTCTGGATAAACTTTATGCCATTTACAAATTATGTAATTCCGATAAAATAATTGTGTCGTCAAAGATAATGACGAATGGCGAAGATCAATCTCATTTTGCGCATCGTTTCTTCGCCGGAGATGAGAACACTCCTTTGATGCCGATTTGCGGTCTAATGTCAAAGAAGTTTTATCGTGATATAGGTGGAATAGACAAGAATTTTATAGCTGTTATGTGGTCTTTAGATCTAACAATGAGAGCCTACGAAGCAGGAGGCAGAGTTGTGATGAGTGATGTATACATAAATGAAGATAGAAATAAAAGCGCCAGTAGTAATTTATGCAATGAGTTTTGGGAACATGATAGGGGGTTGCTTGAAAGTCTATGGACAATCAACGGAAAAGTTCAATCAAGGAGACCAATACCGGTTGAGTCGTTTTCTGACGTAGAAATCCTTAAGGCATCCCAGGGGCCACGAGGACGTTGGCGTGGCAAGGGTAATATATTTATTGAAAAAATAGAGAACAGTATGGAAAGATATAGGTTAATTTTTAGAAGGATAAATCGAGGGATCAGAAAACCATCTATGTATCTTAAGTATGTCAAAAGGATAGCACTGTGGCTTAAAGGGAAACCATAATCATTGAAGATTTTATTTTCAATATCTCAATTGGATTTTGCCGACCATATTGCTATCGCTTATTTATCCGCAATAGCTAAAAATATGGCTCATTCTACGTATTTTTGCACTCTAAAGGACAACGACTTCCTGGGAGAAGTAAGCAGGATAAAGCCCGATGTTATTGCTTATTCCGCTAACATAGTGGGATTCAAGCAGATTGTTGAGAATCACAAAAAGGCAAAACAAAAGCACCGTTTTGTTTCGATTATGGGAGGCCCCCAGGCTACATTTTCGCCTGAAACCTTTGATCAGAGTGAGATGAATGCTTATTGCGTGGGGGAGGGTGAATATGCGTTCAAGGATTTCTTGACTAAAGTTGAGAGCGGCAAATCATTCGATGAGGTACCCAATTTAATCACTAAAGATAAGAAGAATGCCGTAAGACCGTTAATCAAAAATCTGGATGAATTACCTACTGCTGACAGGGATCTGGTAATTTCAAATTCCTTCCTTAAAAATGTACCTAAAAAAACTTTTTATGCTACTCGTGGATGCCCCTACAGGTGCGCCTATTGTTGCAATAATTACTACAATGAACTCTATAAGGGTAAAGGGCCCATAGTGAGGCGATTTTCTGTAGAAAGGCTTATACAGGAGATTGAGTCGGTAAAAAGTAAATACCGCATGGATTTTGTTAAATTTGGCGATGATCTATTTGCTATGAAAGCCGATGCCTGGCTCGATGAATTTACCGACAAATATTTGAAACGAATCGGTGTTCCCTTCAACTGTTATTTAAGATTTGATCTGGTCGATGACGGCCTATTAAAATTACTTAAGAAGGCCGGTTGTTTTTCCGTCCATCTTTCTGTGGATAGCACCTCGGAGTATGTCCGGGAGAAAATCTTGAAAAGACAGATGAGAAAGGTGGATATAGCGGAAAAATTGAAAATGATAAGAGACCACGGAATTAACACTTGGGTCAATTTTATGCTCGCTGCCCCAGAATCCACATTACAAGATGATTTAGATACAATCGGGTTGTGTAGAAAGGGGAAAGTGGCCTATCCAAGCTATTCAATAACCGTGCCTATGAAAGGAACTGAGCTATATCTGTATTGTGCGGAAAGGGGTTTGATTGATCCATCTTCGCATCAGGGTGATATGACCGGATGCAGTTTAAGGCCCACTATGCCGTGTTTTACTGAAAAGGAAAAAGATATACGGTATAATATATATTTACTTGGAGCGTTGATTGCAAAACTCCATTTTCCTCTTAATAAGATAGCTATCTGGTTGATAAAAGTCGTTCCGCCTAATAAGTTCTTCAAGAAAATCCACAATTGCTTATATAATTATTATATTTCGAATAGAATATTTAAATTATGATAGTGAAGAATGTTCCTACTATTGACGATTATTTAAAGAAGACTGCCCATCTTCTTCGTCAGATAGGGGGTCGTTCGGCTAGCAAACGGCAAGGCGATCCGGAGCGGCCTCTTATAACCGTTATAACAATCGTATGGAACCGGAAGGAAACATTGCCGCAGACAATAATGTCTGTATTGAATCAAAGCTATCCGAACATCGAATACATTGTTGTTGATGGTGCATCTACAGATGGCACTTTAGAGGTAATCAAAAAATTTAACGATAAAATCGATTTGTGGATTAGTGAGCCGGATTGCGGGACATCCGATGCATTTAATAAAGCAGTAAGTATGTCCAAAGGCGACTTTATATTCTGGTTGTCGTCAGATGACTGGATTGATCCTGATTTTATTGGAATGGCAGTCGGATCGCTTTTGGAGTCAGGTGCTGATTTTGTTTTTGGAGATATGGTGATGTACAAGAATGGAGATCAAGTCGCGATATGCAAAGGTGAAAAAAACTATGCGAAATCACTAATATCCGGATACCCGCGTTGTAATTTTCCAACTATGGTAATAAAAAGAGAATGTTTCCAAAGAGTGGGGTTAATGGATATGACATATAAATTTGTCGCAGACTATGAATGGTTCTTGAGGTTATATCTAAACGGTGGAAATGGTTTTTACAACAGTTCTCTTATGATTCATAGAGGAGTCGGGGGCATTGGAGAAAGTTACCTTGTTCAGAGCATGAAAGAACATTTAAGGTTATTGAGACAATATGGATTGCCGAAAACCAAAGCCATGGCTACTTATTTGTATTACTTAGTACGTAGGGGAGCGGGACATCTCGTTAAATTATTTCTGCCAGCGGTTATCTATAAAAAGCTTAGGCGTGTTGTGCACGGTGGTTAGCTTATGGAGAAAATGATGACAAAACCAAAGGTTGCTTTAATTACAGGTATTACAGGTCAAGATGGGGCATATCTTGCTGAATTTCTTTTGGATAAAGGTTATATAGTTCATGGTATAAGAAGGCGCACCTCTCTTTTTAATACTGGCCGGATAGATCATCTTTTGCACGATATTCATGAAAAAAATGTCCGTCTTTTTCTTCATCATGGTGACATGACTGATTCATCCAGCCTTATCAGGATTATACATCAGACGCAACCCGATGAAATATATAACCTGGCGGCGCAGAGCCACGTTGCTGTGTCATTTGAAGAACCCGAATATACCGCTAATTCTGATGCTTTAGGGGCTTTACGAGTACTTGAGGCGATACGGATACTTGGGCTTGAGAAAAAAACGCGCTATTACCAGGCTTCTACTTCCGAGCTTTTTGGTCTTGCGCAAGAATTTCCTCAGAAGGAAACAACCGCATTTTATCCCCGCTCGCCATATGCAGTAGCGAAACTTTACGCCTATTGGATTACGATTAACTATCGTGAAGCGTACGGTATATTCGCCTGTAACGGTATCTTGTTTAACCACGAATCTCCGATACGAGGCGAACTCTTTGTTAGTCGCAAGATTACTCAGGCGTTGACTCGTATCAAGCTTGGTTTACAGGAGTGTCTATATCTGGGTAATCTGAACGCAAAACGTGACTGGGGCCACGCCAGAGATTACGTTGAGGCGCAATGGCTAATGCTGCAGCAGCCGGAGCCGCAAGACCTTGTGATTGCTACCGGAGAACAACACAGTGTGCGCGAATTCGTTGAATTGGCGGCAGCCGAACTCGGTATTCAATTAACGTGGAAAGGGGATGGGCTAGACGAAAAGGGCTATACCCAAGAAGGCTGTAATATTATCGCTGTGGATCATCGCTATTTCCGGTCAACAGAAGTTGAATCGCTCCTTGGCGATGCGAGCAAGGCAAAGGCCATACTGGGATGGGTTCCTAAGACCGGCTTTCGTGAACTTGTTGCTGAAATGATACACCATGATTTAAAAAATGCCAAACAGCAGGAACTGATCAAAAAACATGATAAGGGGCTATAAAAAAGTGAATACATAGCAAGGTGTACGAATGAATATGTATATATTTTTCCAGAAGCTTTTCCAGAAATTTCCACAGAGCGTTTTATTGTTCTTCGTCCGATTAAGGCCGAAATCAATCTACGGGTTATGTAACGGCTATCGGATGGAGTTTGATGTTGGCGAATCCATACAAAGGCAAATATATCTTGGCAGATATGAACCTGTCCAATCCCGCTGGGTTAAGGAAATACTTAAACCAGGCGGTAATTTTTTGGATGTGGGTGCAAACGTTGAGTATTATACAACTCTGGCAGCGAGTTTGGTTGGTAGTAAGGGGCATGTACTGGCATTTGAGCCAAGTCCATATGCGTACAAAAAACTTGTTACTGTCCTTAAGAGCAATCGTATCACCCATGTTGATGCTTTTCAATGCGCGGCCGGGGATAAAGAAGAGTGGCTGGATCTGCACCTGCCAAATCAGGCTCATTTACATTCTCCGTCTTTGGTTCCAAGCAACAAATCATTAATTCCGGTTAATGTCCAGGTTTGCCGCTTAGATTCACATCCGTCCGTGCAATCTCTGTCTGTAATTAATCTCATGAAAGTAGATGTTGAAGTTTTGAGCCGAATGTTTTTCGAGGTATATCTAAATATTTGCAAAAGAGGCATGTTAAATACCTTATGTGCGAGTTTAACTCCGGATGGCTTGAGTCTAATGGGTCGAGTTGCGATGGACTTTTAAAAATAATTAAGGATATGAATTTTGTGGTACATGCTAAAACCCCCAAAGTCACTGCAGTTGGAGATGACGGGTTGGTTTTGAGTATCAGGATATGCTTTTTAAATACAATGGCCATGAAAGTTTTGCAGAATAAATTACAAATAAGTAAGTCTCGTCAAGAGATGGTAAAAAGGGGGATCTCTTTTGTCGAATCTCCTTTATGCTCTTTAATGAGAAGATCAGGCTTTACGCGCGGAATGGCGATAGGAGATATGTTAAAGAGCTGGGATGTGCTTTCTACCTTGAATTTTCTTGAGAGGTACGTACAAAGGAAGGAACCTATACTTGATATTGGTTCTTATGCTTCTGAAATGATTGTAGCGTTGCATGCATTGGGCTATTCAAATTTAACCGGGGTGGACTTGAATCCAAATCTGCGGGAAATGCCGCATCAAGATTTTATACGGTATGTAGTCGCTGATTTTATGCGCACAAAGTTTAACGACGCATCCTTCCAGGCGATTACAGCGATCTCCGTAATTGAGCATGGTTTTTGCGGTCATTCGTTGCTGAAAGAGATGTCGCGCCTTTTAAAGCCGGGCGGCTACTTTATAGCGTCGTTCGATTACTGGTCGGAGAAGATCAATACAGCAGGCATCGATTTTTTTGGAATGGATTGGAAGATTTTTTCCAGAGATGAAATTATCGGGTTTATTGCTGAAGCAGCAGGATATAGCTTATTTCCCGTAGGTGAGATGATGTATGACGGTAAAAATAAACCGATTAATTTTTGGGGAAAGCAATATACCTTCGCATGGTTGGCGCTTAGAAAGTCTGTATGATTATACGGGTATTGTTAATCACAGGTTCCTATCCGCCGATGAGATGCGGGATTGGCGACTATAGTTATAGCTTGGCGAAAGCGCTTGCTATTGATAGGGGTATTCGCGTTGGCGTGCTTACAAGTATTGCCAAAGCAAAGGTTGATAATGCTGACGGGGTCGAAATTTTTCCTGTTGTAAAAAAGTGGAATTTTGTTGAAGTGTTGAAGATCGTAAAGACCATCCGGCAATGGTTACCCGATATTGTGCATATACAATATCCGACGCAAGGTTATGGAGATGGACTGTTGCCGTGGTTGTTGCCGATTGTCTCCTTTCTGATGAGAAAAAAAGTTGTGCAGACCTGGCACGAAGGATACAGCAGGCGAAACGCGCCGATGCTTTTTTTGATATCTATTATTCCCGGTAAATTGGTGGTTGTTCGTCCTCAATATAGAGAAAGGATCCTGCATCCTTTGCTGCGGTGGGCTTTATGGGGAAAAAAAGTTCTACTCATACGAAACGCATCGTGTGTTCCCCGCGTTGATCTGGGAGAGCATGAAAAGGAGATGTTAAAAAAACAATATTTAAGAAAACAGAAACGGTTGATCGTTTTCTTTGGTTTCGTATATCCCCATAAGGGGGTAGAATTTTTATTTGATATTGCCGAATCTGCCACAGACCAGATCATCATAGCCGGGGAGGTTGATGAAAAAGGGGATTATTTCCGTAAGATAGCCCAGCGCGCTTCTACTGAGCCATGGATAGAAAAAATGACGGTCACCGGTTTTCTTTCCGCTGCCGATGCTGCGGCGTTACTGGCAGTAACGGATGCCGTGATCCTGCCTTTCCGCGACGGCGGAGGCGAATGGAACAGCTCAATCCATGGGGCGGTATTGAATGGGGCGTTTGTAATAACGACATCGATGACCCAAAATGGTTATGATAAAAAACGTAATATCTACTTTGCGAAAGTTGATGATATCCAAGAGATGAAGTCGGCTCTTGCAGTGTATGCGGGGACACGGCGTGGATATGATGCTGATATTGATCGGGATGAATGGCAGCAAATCGCGGATGAACACTATTCGTTATATGAAAGTTTTTTTGCTTAATGAAAGATAAACTTATGCCGGAGGGCTGATAACCGATGAAGACGGCTTTAGTCACCGGTATTGCCGGTCAGGATGGTTCGTATCTGGCAGAGCTTTTGCTTGCTAAGGGATATCGTGTTGTTGGTACCGTGAGGGATGTACATAAAACTTCTGATAACATGTCTGCTTCACTTATGAGCAGGGTTGAGTTGATTGAGTGGGACATGTTGGATCAGAAAGAGATAGTGGATATTTTTTTGCGCAATAAGCCTGTAGAAGTATACAACTATGCAGCTTGTTCATCTGGGGAAGGTATGTTCGATGACCCTGTTGGAATCGGTGAGATAAATGGGCTCGCAGTCGCGCGCATGCTGAAGGCGATCAGCGAGGTCGATTCCGGTATTCATTTCTGTCAGGCGTCGAGCAGCGAAATGTTTGGCGATGCAGTTGGAAGTCCGCAGTCGGTAGAAACGCCATTTAAGCCGCGCAGTCCCTATGGCGCTGCCAAACTTTATGCGCACTCAATGATTCGAATTTACCGTCAGTATTACGGGCTGTTTGTGTGTTCGGCAATCTTGTTTAATCACGAGAGCCCGCGCCGTGGATTAAATTTCGTTACGAGAAAGATCGCCTATCAGTCAGCGAAGATCAAGCTGGGGCTGGCCAATGAGCTTCGTCTTGGTAATCTTGATGCGCGAAGGGATTGGGGATTTGCGGGGGATTATGTGCGGGCTATGTGGCTTATGCTGCAGCAGCCGCATGCGGAAGATTATGTGGTGGCTACCGGTAAGACTCATTCGGTAAGGGATCTGTGTGAGATCGCTTTTAAGCATCTGGGTTTGGATTATCGCGATTACGTGCGGGAAGACGCTAATGCGTACCGTCCGGCTGAGCCGGTAGAACTGGTGGGAAATCCAGAGAAGACGATAAAGCAGCTGGATTGGGCGCCAGAGGTAAAATTCGACGAGATGGTGAAGATGATGGTGGATGCCGAACTTCAGAAATTAAGATAATGTATAGAAAAGTCGATAAATGCAGGATATGCAATAATGCGAATTTGGAGCGAGTGCTCGATTTGGGAGAGCAGATGTTGACCGGCGTATTCCCGTGTGAAAAAGGAACGAAGGTTACGATTGGGCCTCTGTGTCTTGTAAAATGCATGGGGGGCGATGAGGTTTGCGGACTGTTGCAGCTTGAGCATTCCTACGATTTGGGGGAGATGTACAGCGAAAACTATGGCTATCGCTCCGGACTTAACGCGAGCATGGTGGAACATTTGCATGGCAAGGTAAAAAAAATCCTTGGGCAGGTCGAATTGCGTAAAGGCGATCTCGTTATCGATATCGGCAGCAATGACAGCACTACACTGCGGGCCTATCCGCCTTCCGGTTTAATGCTTGTCGGAATCGATCCCACAGGTGCCAAATTTCATAACTATTATCCTCCGCACATTCAATTGATCCCGGAATTATTTTCTTCCACATTGTTAAAAGAACGTTTTCCCGGGCAAAAGGCGAAAATAATAACTTCGTTCTCTATGTTCTACGATTTGGAAGACCCAATAGATTTTATGAGGCAAGTGTATGATGTGCTCGCAGACAACGGGGTTTGGGTTTTTGAACAAAGCTATATGCCGGCTATGCTTGAGGCTAATTCCTACGACACCGTCTGTCATGAACATCTTGAATTCTATGCTCTGCGCCAGATTAAATGGATGGCGGATAAGGTGGGCTTGCGAATTATAGATGTTGAGTTTAACGATGTTAATGGAGGCAGTTTTTCGGTTATGGTTTCAAAGGCAAATGACGATTTAACTATCGCCCCTTCAGTACAAAAAATTCTTTCTTTGGAACAAGAGAGAGGCTTAAGTGGGCTTAAGCCTTATCAGGATTTCGCCAAAACAGCGGAAAAAGCAAAAAATGATTTGCTTAAGTTTCTCAAAGCCGTTCGTTCTGAAGGCAAAACGGTGGCGGCGCTCGGAGCCTCTACAAAAGGAAATGTACTGTTACAATATTGCGGTTTAACAGGCAAAGATGTGCCGTTTATTGGCGAGATCAACGTCGAGAAATATGGGTGTTATACCCCGGGGTCGTGGATACCAATCATCCCGGAGGACGAATTGCTTGCCGGGAAGCCGGATTATCTTATTGTTTTACCCTGGCATTTCAGGAAGTTCTTCTTAGCGCAAGAGAGGTACAGGCGATTCAGCTTGGTTTTTCCGCTGCCTAATCTGGAAGTTGTAAAGGCGGGCAAAGAATCATAGTACGCAAAAATCATATGGCGGACATAAAACTTTCTATATGTATACCTACATACAATCGCGCTAGTTTTATCAGCGAGATCCTTGAGAATGTTATTTCCCAGGCCAGCGATAACGTTGAAATCGTTATCGTAGATGGCGCATCTACGGATAATACAAAAGAATTGGTGCAAAGTTATCAGCAAAAATTTAAAAACTTAGTTTACCATCGCGGTGAAAAAAAGATGGGTGTTGACAGGGATATGGCAAAAACTATCGAGCTTTCGCGCGGGAAATATTGCTGGATGCTTTCAGACGACGACCTGCTTAAACCCGGAGCAATAAATAGGATTTTAAAAGAGATCGAATCCGGATACGAGATATACCTGTGTAACGTGACAGCATGCGATTTATTCATGAAGCCTCTATCGGACCGTATTTTTCTTTCCATGAAAATTAAGGATAAGGTATTTAATCTTCACGACAAAAATGAATTAATAAAATATTGCAATGAGGCAAATTCGATCTGCGCGCTCTTTAGTTATATGAGTTCAATCGTGTTACGTCGCGAAGAATGGGCTAAGGCGGGATATAATCATGATTTTGATGGAACAGCATACGCTCTCGCTTCATCGCTTCTTTCTTTCATCAAACAAAAATGCAGACTAAAATATATCAGAGATTCTCTTGTGCTATGGCGTAATGATAATGTAAGCTTTCAGGACGCGCACGGATTAGTAAAAAGATTCCTGCTTGATTTTGATGGTTATTTGCGATTGGCGGATAAATATCTCTCGGATGATCTCGGTGTGAGAAATTCATTTTTGAAGGTTATGACGCGTGAGCATCCTTGGTATACAATCATCAATGTTTCCTCATATATTAAAGATCCTGAGTCATGGGAGAAATTTAAAAATAAATTGTTTGCCTTCGGATATAATCACAGAATAGTTACGTTTTGCCGGTTGTTAAGCAAGAATAGAAAACTTGTGTCTGTTGCTGTAAAAATAAAACGTGAAATAATCCGTAGTGGTATTTTTTATAGACAAAAACGTAGCGAAAAGGCTATAGAAAGTAATAGTTACGCATGATAAATTTATTCAATTATTTATTGATTAGTAATATTTTTACCGGTAGCTTTATCTTACCAACGGGTTTATTCGATTTTTATATAAACTATATCTTCATGGCCTTTTTCTTATTGTTTTATATTTTTCATTACAGAACTATAAATATTAATAGAACTTTTGCTTATGTTTTAATATTGTTTATTATTTCCTCTTTTTTAAATACCCTTTATTTAAGTAATCCTATTTCTTCCCTAGTGAAACCAACAATTGGCTTTATCTTTTATGGCATAGTGTATTATTTGCTTGTACGTATAAATAACTATAACGTAGAGAAGCTCTTTAGAGTATATTTACAACTTGCTTTTGTTGTTGCGCTTATCGGAATTTTTCAAGAAATTAGTTTTTTTATCGGGTTTGAGTACGGCTATGATTTTAGATATTTTATCCCGAGGATTGTGAACCCCCAGATACAATCCGGGATGTTGAGAGTCACATCGATTATGCAAGAGCCTACCCATTTTGGCACAGCAATGATCCCCGCATTCTTTATTTCAGTTCTAAATATTTTAGAACGGAGAAGCGACTTTATTAGCAAAAAAGCAAGTTTTTTAATAATTATAAGCACCCTGTTAACTTTCTCGCTTGTGGTCTATGTTGGTATAGTTGCCGCTTTCATTTTAATCATGTTAAATTACAGAAATGTAAGATTAATAGTCGCGTGTGCGGTTATACTGGTTGCTACGATGTTTATATCGTATAGATATTTACCCATAGTCAAAATGAAAGTTAGTGAAACAGTTGCTGTTATTAGCGGTAAGAAACCGCTCAATAGCGTGAATTTAAGTACATTTGCTTTTTGTAGCAATGGTTTCATCGCGTACAAAAGCTTTATGCGCAATCCTTTATTTGGTTCGGGGTTAGGAAGTCATCCCACATCCTATGATCGATACATTGCGCAAATAATAAATCCAGCGGAAATTTGGTGCACTTTGAACAGAGATGATGCCTCAGGGTTATTTTTTAGGCTTATTTCGGAAACTGGTTTGCTAGGGACTTTCTTGTTTCTTTATTTTATTATTAAATTTTATGTTTCGAGAAAAAAAGACAATCATTTATGGGCTATCAGTAATTCAATTGTTTGTTTATTTATCTTAAGTCTATTGCGGCAGGGGAATTATTTTTACGGCGGTCTTATATTTTTTGTTTTCATGTATTATTTTGTGAATAAGAATATGTCCCTTAAAGTAGGACACGATCACTAAGTAGTTTGATAATTATGAAAGTTTGTATAATAACTAATACGTATTCTCCGGATTTAATAGGCGGGTCAAATGTATATACAAATACTATTGTTAAAGAATTGCAGGAAAGAAATTATGAGGTTGTCGTAATTACTGCGAGTCCAGACAGAAAAGACTCGATAAAAATTCATGGCGCAATAAAAATTTATTGCTTCCATCCTTTTAATATTTCCACGTGTTCTGAAATCGGTAAAAAGTCAATTTTATTGCAAGGGTTATGGACAGTTTTAGATATCTATAATCGATATTCATATGCGAAAATCGTTGCGATACTTAGGAAGGAAAGTCCCGATGTTGTCCATCTCCATACTCCTTTAGATATTACGCTGTCCGCATTTGATGCGGTAAAAAAGATGAAGTTACCTTTAGTATTCACAGCGCATGACTACCTTTTATTATGCCGACGGGTAGTTCTTTTGCACAAATCAGGAGAGATTTGCGCAGATAAGAATATAAGTAAATTTTGCAAACTCTACAGAATATTAACCAAAAAGATCATTGATAACAAGGCGGATGTCGTTATTTTTCCATCGGAGTTTATCTCCCGCATATTCCGAGATAACGGATTTTTCAAAAAAACAAAAAAAGTCATATTGCCGTATCCGATACAATTAAACAATACTAATTTTGGTACAGATAGTGTCGGTATCAATAAGCCGAATTTAAATATTTTATATGTTGGCAGTCTGACCAGGCACAAAGGAATTCAAATTTTGATAGAGGCGGTAAAGCGGATAAAAAATGATAATTTGAGATTAGCAATCGTTGGCTCCGGCAAGTATAAAAATAAACTGGAGAATATGGCTAACTCAGACAAAAGAATAACATTTTACGGGGAAATCAGCAATGACGACATAGGGGGCTGTTATAATAAATCTGATATTTTGGTTGTTCCTTCAATATGGAATGAGGTCTTTGGGATCGTTATTTTAGAAGCCTTTAGAGCTGGGATTCCAGTAGTTGCGTCTCGTATTGGCGGTATTACCGAGGTAGTAAAAAATAATTATAATGGTTTTTTGTTTGACCCCGGAGATGTCGATAAATTAAAGCAAGTGTTAGAAAACATTATAAAAAATCCGGAAGCTTTGGCAAGACTTGGTAATAATGCCAAAAATTGTGTAAAGCGGTACGAAGCATCTCAACATATTAAAGAGTTGATCTTAAATTACGAAGAAGCTATTAGGTTAAACAGGATACGGCACTATGAATAAGACGTACGATATCTCCGGTTCAATAGTAGTATTTAAAAATGACAGAGATGTTTTAGAAAGAGCGGTTACGAGTTTTTTGAATACCGCGCTAAATACACATCTTTGCATAATAGACAATTCCCCAACTGATGATTTGAGGGATATCTGCGATAGGAAGAATGTGGAATATATTTTTAACAATAATAATTTGGGCTTTGGCGCCGGTCATAATATTGCTATACGGAAGATGATGGGCATAACGAAATATTCTTTGATTTTTAATCCGGATGTTTATTTTAATAATGGAACGCTTGAGAAGTTATTTAGTTTTATGGAGAAAAACGAGAAGCTTGGCTCTGTTATGCCGAGGGTGTTGTATCCTGATGGCTCATTACAATATCTATGCCGTTTACTACCCAATCCCGCTGATTTATTACTCAGAAAATTTAATGTCAAGGTTTTAAGCCTTTGTGTTAATTTAATAAGTAAGTATGAACTCAGATTTGCCAATTACACAAAGACAATGGATGTGCCGTATTTATCGGGATGTTTTATGTTTGTGAGAACCGATGTCTTTGAAAAGATAGGCGTATTCGATGAACGGTTTTTTGTCTATTTTGAAGATGTTGATTTATCCAGAAGGATACACAAGCTATACCATACTGTATATTATCCAGAGGCAGTTGTTTATCATGATTATGAAAGAGGCTCTAATAAGAACATAGAACTTTTTAAATATCTTATTTTTTCCGGGGTTAAATATTTCAATAAATGGGGATGGTTTTTTGATAATGAGAGAAAATATGTAAATAACGAGGCAATAAGGAGATTGAATGTTTTGGAAATTACAAGAAGATGTGTTAAATAGACGCGATTTAGACTTGCTGATTGCATTTATTAAAAGCACATCGCGTTTTACTCAGTTTAAGACTGTAAGCAGGTTTGAGAAGAAATTCTCCCAATGGCAGAAATGCAAAAATTGCGTCTATGTCAATTCAGGCAGTTCAGCAAATTTCCTTTTAATTAACGCGTTGAAAGAATTAAATAAATGGACAGCAGATGATGAAATCATCGTGCCTGCCGTTACCTGGCCTACGAATATTGGTCCCGTAATTCAAAATGGACTTAAACCTGTATTTGTAGATGTGAATCTTAAAGATTTATCCTTTGATTACAAAAGATTGGGAAAATCAATAACCAAAAATACGCGGGCCATTTTTGTGACTCACCTTATTGGAATACCTGCAAACATGCTTTTAATAAATAAAATTGTTGGTAATCGTTCTATTGCTATTTTGGAAGATTGTTGTGAATCTCAGGGGGCAACGATAGGTAGCCAAAAAGTGGGGAGCTTTGGAATCGGCAGCACGTTCAGTTTTTATTGGGGCCATCATATGACTACGGTTGAGGGAGGTATGATTTGTACCGATGATGAGGAGCTTTATAAAATTTTACTATTAAAACGTTCTCATGGATTGGCCCGCGAGTTACCCCTTAAGTACCATAGAGAGATAAGAAAAAGAAATAAAAACATCGATTTCAGGTTCTTATTTTTAACGGATGGATTTAACATGCGCAATACCGAATTACACGCCGAAATAGGCCTGAGCCAGTTAGAAAGAATAGATAATTATATAGGAATTCGAAATTCAAACTATGCTGATTTTATGGAAATGTGCAGGAAATACGATGAGTTAATTTTGTTAAAGTCAAAAGGTGTTTCATCCTTTAGCCTGCCATTTTTTTTCAAGGATCAGATAAAAAAGAGGAAATTTCAAAAGTTTATTACAAAGCATGGGATAGAATCTAGGCCTCTTATTAGCGGCAATTTATTGTTGCAACCGTTTCTAAAAACTTATTATGACCCTGAAAACTTTAAAAATGCGGATTTTCTTCATAACAATGCTTTTTATATTGGGAATAACCAATTTGTAAATATGGAGAAATTAAGGTTTTTGAAGAAAATTATGGAGGATTTTTTTAAAAAGAGGATAATATATGCCAAAAGAAACCATTAAAAATTACCAGGACCGTCTAATTAATTGTATGCAATCTTTTGACTGGTCGCCGGTAGCGCAGCTTGCCCAAAAGATCCTGTCTTTTCAGAAAGAAGATCGGCATGTATTTTTGTGCGGTAACGGTGGGAGTGCTACCAATGCGATGCATATAGCTAATGACCTACTGTGTCTTCAGTTAAAATGGAAAGGCAATGGGATAAAAGTTACAGCATTGCCGGCCAATCAGGCTGTTTTGACCTGCTTATCTAATGATGCCGGATATGAGAATATTTTTTCATTCCAATTGGAACGATTGGGGAGGAAAGGCGATCTTCTTATTGTTCTTTCCGGAAGCGGTAATTCTCCAAATATTTTGAAGGCAATAGATAGTGCCAAAAATAATGGTATTTTAACTTGCGCGATCCTAGGATTTGACGGAGGTAAATGTTTAAGCTTGGTGGATATCCCTATACATTTTTCTGTTAATGATATGCAAATAGCGGAGGATCTGCAGCTTATAGTCGGGCATATGTTGGTGCAGTGGCTTAAGAAAGGAATGCTTGATGATTAAGCTGCGCGAGAAGATAGCTGTAATAGGAAGCAATTCTTTTTCCGGGGCAAGTTTTGCGGCACATTGCCTTGCTTTAGGAATGGAAATATTAGGTATAAGTCGTTCTCATGAGTCGCCTGCCATGTTTTTGCCGTATAAGTGGAATGATATAAATAAATCAGGCTCATTCAGGTTTGAAAAGCTTGATATAAATTGTGATACAGATAGGATAGCCGGTAGCATTAAGAAGTTCTGCCCGGATTACATTGTAAATTTTGCCGCGCAGGCTATGGTAGCTCAAAGCTGGGAGCATCCGGAACATTGGTATCAGACTAATGTCGTCGGTAACGTAAAGCTTCATGATAAAATAAGAAAGTTCAATTTTCTGAAAAAATATGTCCATGTGTCAACTCCGGAGGTATATGGTAATTGTGCCGGGAAAGTAACCGAGTCAATGTTATTTAATCCCAGCACTCCTTATGCTGCTTCAAGAGCAGCTTGTGATCTGCACCTGAAGACATTCTTTAATCGTTATAAATTTCCAGTAGTTTTTACGCGCGCAGCCAATGTCTATGGCCCAGGACAACAACTCTATAGGGTAATACCTCGAACTATTCTTTATATAAAACTTGGCAAGAAACTGCAATTACGTGGCGGGGGGCATTCAGTGCGTTCTTTTATTCATATTCGGGATATGGCGGCAGCTACTCTAAAAATCGCGCAAAAAGGGACTGTGGGGGAAATATATCATATATCTACAGATTCATATATCTCTATAAAGGTCTTAGTAGAATCGATTTGCAAAATGATGCAAGCAAATTTTACAAAACTTGTTGAAATAGTGGGTGAGAATCCGGGTAAGGATGCGGCATATTTATTGGATAGCAGTAAGTTGCGCGATGAATTAGGTTGGACAGATCGTATCAAGCTGGAAGATGGCATACGGGAAACAATAAATTGGGTAGATGATAATCTCAAAGAGTTAAAAAAGCAGCCGTTTGAATATGTTCATAAAGAATAGGAGTAAGTAGCAATGCTTAGTTCTAAGAAGGGCCTTTCTTTTCAGGATGCTCCGCGTGTTTTCGCTAAACTTAAAAACGAGGGCAAAAAAATCGTTCAATGCCACGGAACATTTGATCTTCTTCACCCCGGCCACATTGTTCATTTTGAAGAAGCTAAGGCTATGGGCGATATCTTAGTAGTAACTATTACCGCAGAGGAATATGTGAATAAAGGCCCGGGCCGGCCGTATTTTAATGATGAGATCAGAGTTAAATATCTGTCATCTTTAGAATATGTCGATTATGTGGTAGTAGTACCTTTCCCTGCCGCCCGCGAAGCGATAGAGTGTATCCGTCCGCATATATATTGTAAAGGAAAAGAGTATGAAGACCCTCAGGTTGACGTAACCGGTAATATTCACGATGATATTCAAGCTGTGGAGCGCTTAGGCGGCCGGGTGCATTATGTAGGTTCAGTTGTTTTTAGTTCAACAAAGCTACTTAATAATCATTTTGAAGTTCACCCTAAACCAATGAAAGAATTCTGTAAGAAACTGGCGGCAAAATACACGCCGAACCAATTCAGGGAGATAGTGGATAGTTTTAGGAATTTAAAAGTTTTAATTATTGGGGATGTCATTTTTGATCGATATTCTTCGGTTAAAGTGCAGGGTCTTACGTCTAAAAACCGCATTATTTCCACAAGATTTTTGGCCGAAGAAACGCAGGCAGGCGGCGCCTTGGCGGTTTTTCGCCACGTAAAACAGTTCACCTCTAATGTTAAACTTGTTAGTTTGGTAGGTACGGAGGAATGGGTAGGTCCGGCTTTAGCTAAATATGTAAGCCCTAATGAAGATGGAATAATCCGCAGCCCTGATTTTACTACTATTATCAAACAGCGTTTTGTTGAGCCGCCTTCTGAAGGGAAAGAATTATCCAAGCTATTCGCTATTAACATAATAAAAGAGCAGTATTTAGACGAAAAGATTCAAACCTCGCTTTGCGGTGTTATAAATAGTTGCATAAAAGATTATGATTTGGTTATGGTGATGGATTTTGGCCATGGCCTTATGCAGGAGAAAGTTCGCGAACTTGTCCAGAAAAAGTCGCCGTTTCTAGCTCTTAATTGCCAGACCAACAGTTATAACTATGGTTTTAATATAATCGATAAAAAATATCATCGCGCGGATTCATTTTCTTTAGATGAAACAGAGCTAACTTTGGCTTGCGGCAGACGAAATATAAATTTTTCCGAAGAATTAAAAAAGTTACAACACAAGTTGTTCGCACGTTATGGCTGGCTAACTCGCGGCGCCACGGATACAATCGGCGTAAAATCCGGCGAACCTGAATGTGAGTGTATGCCTTTTGAGCAATCTGTAGTTGATACCGTGGGTGCAGGGGACGCCTTTTGCTCTGTGACTTCTTTGGCGGCTGCAAAAGGCCTGCCGATAGACCTGGTTACTTTTATGGGGCAATTGGCAGGGGCACAAGCAGTTCGCATTATCGGCAATGCCGATTCCATTAAAAAGAATAAGTTATTAAAAGGCGGGATGGCTCTGCTTAGTTTCTAAGTAGACATGGTAAACATATGAAGATACTTGTGCTGGGCGGCTGTGGTTATATCGGGACTATTCTTACTGAGACTCTTCTGGGTGATGGGCATCATGTTACCGTAGTCGATATAATGTGGTTTGGTAATTTTCTCAAGGAACACAAGAACCTGAGAGTTATCCGGGAAGATGTGCGTAATGTTGAAAAAATACCCATGCAGGCGATAGACGTCGTTATACATTTGGCCAACGTGGCTAACGATCCTTGTAGTGAATTGGATTCTCAACTTAGCTGGGATGTTAATGTTTTAGCAACTATGCGCTTGGTTGAGCGCGCTATCAGTAACAAGGTGAAGCAGTTTATATATGCAAGCTCAGGAAGTGTATATGGGGTCAAAGAAGAATCGGATGTGACGGAAGAACTTTCTCTGGTTCCGATTTCCGACTATAACAAAACTAAAATGATAAGCGAAAGAGTGCTTATAAGCTACCGGGATAAAATTTTAATTCAATGTGTCAGGCCGGCCACGGTTTGTGGTTATTCTCCAAGGATGAGGCTTGACCTCTCGGTAAATATGCTGACCGTTCAGGCTTTAGCTAACCGTAAAATTACGGTTTTAGGAGGGAGCCAGGTACGTCCAAATATACATATTAAAGATATGGTTGCGGTATATTCATATCTTCTCAAAATGGGAGATAAAATAGAAGGTATCTATAACGCTGGTTTTGAGAATATATCTATCTTAGATATAGCAAAGAAGATCGTTACTCAAGTGCCGGCAGAAATTATTATTAGCGAATCAAATGACCCTCGTTCTTACAGGCTTTGTTCAGATAAGTTGCGTGCCGCGGGGTTTAGGCAGAAGTACAGCGTTGACGATGCGATAAAAGAACTTGTTAATGAATTCCAAGCAGGCCATCTAAAGGATGAAGACCGATGGTATAATATAAAAACAATGAAGACGCTTAAGCTTTAATATCTATGAAAATAAATAAAAAAGTATACCTTTCATTATATTATCAAATGTTGCGGATTCGTATGGTAGAGGAAAAAATTTGTGAATTATATCCTGAACAGGAGATGCGCTGTCCGGTGCACATTTGCATAGGGCAGGAGGGGGTAGCTGCAGGGGTATGCGCGAACCTGAAGAAGGATGACTATGTATTAAGTAATCATAGAAGCCATGGGCATTTTTTAGCCAAGGGTGGAGATTTAAAGGCAATGATGGCTGAAATCTATGGTAAGGCTTCGGGGTGCTCAAAGGGTAAGGGCGGTTCTATGCATTTAGTGGATTTAAGCGTTAATTTTCTTGGTTCTACGCCCATAGTAGCTGGAGTGATTCCGGTAGCCGTAGGTGTTGCGTTTGGAGCGGCTATGAAGAAAGAGAAAAAAGTAACTGCTGCTTTTTTCGGGGATGCCGCTACTGAAGAAGGCGTATTCTCTGAAAGTTTAAACTTCGCTTCATTAAAAAAATTGCCGGTAGTTTTTGTATGCGAAAATAACCTGTATTCGGTATATTCACCGTTATTAGTGCGTCAGCCGAAAAAAAGAGATAATTTGAAAATTGCCAATGGCTACGGAATGCGTGCTGAAAAGTGCGACGGCAATAACGTAGCCGCTGTTTACCAGAAAGCAGAAAGGGCAATCAAACTCGCAAGGCAAGGCCAAGGGCCTTCATTTTTACAGTTCGATACCTACAGATACCGTGAACACTGCGGGCATAATTTCGACAATGATCTTGGCTATAGAAGCGAAAATGAATTCAGACATTGGTATAAGAGGTGCCCGTTGGATAATTTTGAGAAAAAGTTGTTCCGGCAGAAAATACTTAATACGGAGCAGACCGAGTGTATTAAGAAAACAATCGAGAAGGAAATAAATGAAGCAGTAAATTTTGCGAAAGATTCTCCCTTTCCCGCGAGGAAAGAGATTTTTTCTGACCTTTACGCTTAATAACCGATAAAATGAGAAAACTCACTTACGCACAGGCTATTTTAGAAGCAACCGATCAATGTTTGGCTAAGGACAAGTCGGTTTATATCATGGGATTAGGCGTAACCGACCCGAAAGGAGTATTCGGGACTACTCTTGGGCTTGAAAAAAAATATGGCAATAGACTTATGGATATGCCTGTTGCTGAAAATGCTATGACCGGAGTAGCAATAGGCTCCTGCTTAATGGGAATGCGTCCGATCTTAACGCATCAGCGTGTTGATTTTATGATCTTGTCTTTAGATCAAATCATCAATAATGCCGCTAAATGGCATTATATGTTCGGTGGAAAAATGAAAGTTCCGTTGGTAATCCGTATGCTTATCGGACGTGGATGGGGACAGGGGCCTCAGCATTCACAAAGCCTGCAGTCATTATTCGCTCATATTCCCGGCCTTAAGGTGGTTATGCCTGTTACCGCTTATGATGCTAAAGGACTATTGATTTCGGCGGTTGAAGATGATAATCCTGTGATTTTCATCGAACATCGTTGGCTTTATGGCATATCAGACTATGTTCCTGAAAAGATGTATAGAGAGCCTTTGCATAAAGCCAAAATAACCAGGGAAGGCAAGGATATTACTATTATTTCTTCGTCATACATGGTTTTGGAGGCAATGCGCGCATCAGAGATGCTAAGGGAAGACGATATAGATGCAGAAGTTATAGACCTGCGCACAATCAGGCCTTTAGATGAGGAATCCATAGTAAAATCAGTAACAAAAACTGGTCGCTTGGTTGTAGTGGATGG
The DNA here is from genome assembly GCA_023247825.1 of Candidatus Omnitrophota bacterium. Taxonomy (GTDB): domain Bacteria; phylum Omnitrophota; class Gorgyraeia; order Gygaellales; family Profunditerraquicolaceae; genus UBA6249. Next base: position 39,008 of record JAHFFR010000001.1, on the reverse strand, counting down.
GGTTTGGCGTAGTTGTAGCATTGCCGCAGAGGTTATCGCTTTGGTGGCAGAAAAAGGACATGGGATATTTAAGGCTAAACCTCAACGTATTACATTTCCCGATGTACCGACACCTACAAGCCCGGCTTTGGCAAAATATTATTATCCTAGAGCAGTAGATATTGTTAATAGCATAAGACCTATGTTTAATCTCTTTAGAAAATTAGAGGAAGAAGGAGAAATGACTACTAATGTTCCGCTGGATATACCTGATAAAACATTCACAGGTCCTTTTTAATGATACGACGAAGAAAAATCGAAAAAATACTTTTAACGCAACCTAATTACGCATGGCTTTCCAAAAGGACGTGGCTATTTCCGCCCTATACTCTATGTTTGTTAAAAGCCGTAATTAAAGACCTTGCGGAGGAAGTTATAGTGCTTGACCCGAATTTTAAGAACTTGTCCGAGGGAGAGACCGCAAAGTTTCTAAAGAAGATCAACCCCGATTTAGTCGGGGTTAGCTCTGTTTCCACGGAATATTTTAGCGTTACCCGGCATATGATAGCGCTTATCCGGAAATACCTTCCGAAAACGGTGATTGTTTTTGGCGGCGTGATCCCTACGGTAATGATAGAAGAGGCCATGAAGGATAAGTCTGTTGACTACTGGATCATGGGCGAAGGGGAACGTTCTTTCCCGCTTCTTATAGAAAAATTGCGCAGAGGCTCAAAAGATTCTTTCGATATCAGCGGCTTGGCTTATTGGCAGGGCGCTGAGCCGGTTATAAACAAAATGGAATTTGTAAGCGATCTCGACGAGGTCCCATTTCCGGATTATTCGTCTATTATCGAGACCGCCCTGCGCGATTACGGCAATATTAAATTCAAGTATGCCCCGGGGCTACTGGCGCGAAATTATCCATCGGCTGTTACCATTACTTCCAGGGGCTGCCCCTACAGATGCATATTCTGTGCCGGTAAGACGGTGAGCGGCGAGAAAATGCGATTCAGGAGCGCGGAGAACGTACTTAATGAAATCGATAGCCTCTATAAACAGGGTATCAGAGAGGTGGTTTTCTTGGATGACCATTTCCTGGTGGACAGGGACCGGGCTATAAAAATAATGAAAGGCATCTTGGGAAACCATAAGGATCTGACCTGGAAATGCGTTAATGTTACCGTCTGGATGCTTGACGAAGAGATTCTGAAGCTTATGTATAAAAGTGGATGTAATTTTATAACCGTCTCAATAGAATCAGGCAATCAGCGTGTTCTTAAAAATATTATAAAAAAACCTATAAAGCTGGAAAGCGTCCCCTCGACGCTTAAGCTTGCCAAGTCCATGGGTTTCAATATACTTGCTAATTTCGTCGTAGGCTTTCCAGGTGAAACCTGGCATGAGATTCGCGAAACATTTGCCTTTGCTGAAAAATTGGACGTAGACATAGTAAATTTTCACATAGCGACACCGTTGCCTAAAACAGAGTTGATGGATATATGTGTGCGCAAAGGCCTATTGCCAAAAGATTACATTAAGAATATGTCAAGATATTCAGGTTATGGAAAAGGGCTTATATCAACAAAAGAATTTACAACGTTTGAGCTTGAGGTTTTGCGTTCGTTCGAATGGGATAGGATAAATTTTTCTTCTCCAGAAAGAAAAAAGGCTGTTGCTAGAATAAACGGCATCACGATGGCAGAATTAGAAGATTGGCGAATGAACACCAGGCGAAATCTGGGCGTAAACAGCATGGTCAAAAATATTATGCCTTCTTCAGGAAAATAGAATATGGTCGGAAAGAAGACAGTCACAAAAAATGTTTTTATTCTTGGTATTCTTGGTATAGGTAGCGATATAGGAAAGCGCTGGCAGCGGAAAAATGCCTCGACAGCTTGAAATGCGCTCCACGACGAGTCGCGTTTCCGGATCTACCGACGCCAGCAAGCTGGGAGCTGGCGAAACACTATTATCCCCGAGCCGTGGATATCACTCGGATAGCCGCGGCTATGTTTCGGGTCCCCGTGGAAGCCGTCACTGATTCTAGTAACGGTAGTGATGTGCCGGGAGGCTGGTTTAAGGGGCCATTTTAATTTAGAAATTAAATAAACCTAAACAACATTTATGAAATTTAATAATATTATAGTTAAAACAAGGGAAGGTTGTAGTATTTGCGGTTATGGTAATCTTGTTAGTATCTTAGATTTACCAAATCTGCCTTTAACAGGTTTTTTTTCAAATAAAAAACAAAGTTTGCCTGTTCAAGGGGTTAATCAGAAATTATTATGGTGTCCGAAATGCGGACAGGGCCAGTTATTGCATCAGGTTAATCCGGTTATATTGTATGATTCTGATAAATATACTTTTAGGACCTCGGCAAGTGCTAGCGCAAAAGAAGGAACAAACTTCTTATTGAATTTTTTAAAATCATTAATTGGTAAAAAGATTTTGAATTATGGCATCGATGTTGGATGTAATGATCTGTATTTGTTGAATGAGGCAGCGTCTTTTATAAGAAAGCGTTTAGGCATAGATCCTATCTGGAATCAAAAAAACACCGGTAATTTATCTGATGGAACAAGGGTTTTAGGTAAGACGATTGAAGATGTCGAATTTGAGAAAGATATAATTTCTAAGCCGGATATTGTATTCTGCAGGCATGCAATCGAACACATCTTTGAACCAGAAATTGTTATTAGAAAATTAATGGAGTTTGCAGATGAGGACACCATTTTTATTTTTGAAACACCTTGTTTTGAAACTTTAATTGAAAGATATCGTTTTGATCAGGTTTTTCATGAGCATCTGCAGTATTTTAGTCTTGCTTCTTTTGAGTGTATTTTGAGTATGAGTGGAGCAGAAATAATTTCCTGGACTAAAAATTATCATAACTGGGGGGCGATGGTAGTGGCTTTTAAAAAGAGCAGGTCCAAAAAAAGAATATTTAAATTTAATTACCAGAAAAATGAAATTAGAGAACGAGTATCTATTTTTCATAAACAGATGGACAATGTAATGCAGTTATTAAAGAAACTATCCAATTCTGGCATTTACGGATATGGGGCGGCAATGATGCTGCCGATTTTAGGTTACCATTTGGGAACAGATTTTACTTTTTTAAAAGCGCTATTGGATGATGATGTAAAAAAAGACGGAAAGTATTACGTTAATTTGCCCGTGCAAATTTGTTATTCCGGTAAAATCAAAAATGATGTGCTAAGTAATTCAAATGTTTTTATAACTGCAGTGGACAATGTGAAACCAATTATGACTAAACTTTTATCTATTAGGCCGAAGAATATTATCTATCCTTTTCACAACATTTAATGAAAAGAGGTGCGGGATGGAGCTTGGAATTAAGGGCAAGTTAGCTTTAGTAACAGGTAGTGGTAGGGGGATTGGAAACGTTATTGCGCTTGGTTTAGCAAATGAAGGCGCGCGTATTGCTGTTGTTTCCAGGTCTAAGGCCGATCTCAATAGTTTAATCGCTAAAATGCCTGGCGGGAGCAAGAACCATATTGCTGTAGTTCTTGATCTTGAGAAAGAAAAATCCCCGCGGTTGCTTTTTAATAAATTAAGAAAAAGTTTTGGGATTCCTGAGATCATTGTGCATAATTTAGGAGGAACCCTTGACATTAAAGATCCGTTTTGTTCTATACAGCAATGGAGAAGAGTATATCGTTTTAATTTTGAAGTAGCAGTTGAGATTAATAGCCTAATTGTTCCTTATCTTCAGAAAAATAAATGGGGTAGGGTAATTCATATCTCTTCTATCTCAGCTATGGAAAATCATGGCCCGGTAACTTATTGCGCCATGAAAGCCGCTTTGACCGCTTATACTAGGAGCTTTGGGGGAGTAGTTGCTCCTGATGGTGTAGTTGTTTCTGCTGTTTTACCGGGAGCTGTTTTTACAAAAGGTGGCTATTGGGATCAAGTTTCTAAAAGTAATCCCAAACACGTAAAGAGATTTTTAGCTGAGAGGCAAAGAATAGGCCGTTTCGGAAGCCCAGAGGAAATTGGTAATTTTGTGGTTTTTCTTTGTTCAGAATTAGCTTCTTTTAATACTGGAAGTATTATTCCTGTTGATGGCGGGCAAGGAAGAGGATATTTTGGACAGTAGTATTAAAAATTTAAGAAGATTAAATGAATAACATGATGAATAAAGAATTGCGCAAAAAGATAGTAGATATGGTTTATAAGGCTGGAGAGGGGCATATTCCAAGCGCTTTCTCAATAATTGATATAATCGCATACTTATATGATAAGGTCATTAAGTTTAACCCTAAAAATCCACTTTGGGATGGGAGAGATTATTTCATTTTAAGTAAAGGGCACGGTTGCGCAGCTCTTTATGTAGTTTTGGAAAAACATGGCTTTATTCTTCAGGATGATTTAGATAATAAGAGCAAAAAAGGCGCAATTTTGGGAGGGCACCCTGATAGGACAAAAGTTCCGGGGGTTGAGGCGTGTACTGGTTCCTTAGGGCATGGCATTGTTACAGCAATGGGTATTGCTTTGGGTCTTAAGATAAGGAATAAAAGAAATAAAGTCATAGCGCTTGTTGGAGATGGAGAATGCAATGAAGGAACCGTCTGGGAAACAGCTTTAGTAGCAGCAAATTTAAAATTGGGTAACTTTTGTTGTATAATAGATAACAATGGTTCCACGACTCAGGTCTTGCCTGTTTCAAATCTTTCTGATAAATGGAGCTCTTTTGGTTGGGAAGTGCATAGAATTAATGGTCATAAAGAGGAAGAGATTGAGAGAGTATTCAAAGAAACAAAGTTTGACTTTAATGCAAAGCCCAAAGTTATAATCGCTGATACTGTAAAAGGTAAAGGGGTTAAGTTTATGGAAACGCATGGGCCGTGGCATTATAAAGTTCCCAATAAAGAAGAATTAGAATTAATCTATAAGGAGCTTGCCTTATGAAGGATATGCGTGAGGAGTTTGCTGATACGCTCCTTGAGGTAGGTAAGAAGGATGAAAACCTTGTGGTTATGGTTGGTGACATAAGCCATTTTAGGCTTCTGGATTTTGCTAAGGCATGCCAGGGTAGATATTATAATATTGGTATTTGCGAGCCAACCATTGTAAATATGGCAGCTGGTTTATCGATGTTGGGTTTTTATCCAGTTGTACATACCATCGCTCCGTTTATTGTAGAAAGGTCGTATGAGCAGATAAAGCTAGATTTTTGTTATCAAGAGCTGGGAGTTAATATTATTACTGTCGGCAGCGCTTTTGATTATTCAACTCTTGGATGTACTCATCATTGTTACGTTGATTTCGCTTTGTTAAAACCGCTACCCGATACTCAGATATTTTTTCCCGCTTCCCCAATAGAACTTATTACCCTTTTTAAACAAACGTATAACAATGGAAAGGTATCCTATTTTCGTATCCCTAGGTTATCCCATGATTTTATTTTTAGCAAAGAGCAGCTTATATCAGGAAAGGGGATAAAGGTTACGAAGGGTAACGATCTAACTATTGTAGTCACTGGCCCTCAGTTAAAAACTGCGTTGGATGCCTCTGAGTTATTGAAGAAGTTTGGTTTTGATGCAGAGATAATTTATATGCACACCATTAAACCTTTTGATCAGAAATTGATACTGGAAAGTGTTAAAAATACCAAGAAAGTTATTGTTATAGAAGAGCATAGTATGTATGGAGGAATGGGCGATGAAGTCCTCAGAATTACTAAAGATCTGGCTGGTATAAAATATTCATTTATTGCTATACCTGATATCTTTGTCAGGGATTATGGCTCTTATGCAGATATTTGTGAACTTCTTGGGTTTACCGTGGATAATATTGTACAAAAGGTAAAGTCTGAATTATTTTAGAGATTTAATTGAAAATTAAAATTATGAGTGAAATAAATTTATTGGATAGCTATCCAAAAACCGCGCGTGATTATGATAAGCGTGCACGTGAAAAGACACAGGAAATTATTAAGTTAGCCAAGCAATTCAGTCGGGATTTCTTCGATGGTGATAGGAGATGTGGCTATGGTGGTTATAAATATGATGGCCGCTGGAGGACGGTCGTAAAGCTGATAAAGAATTTTTATCATCTGCCGGATAATGCCGCGATTCTTGATATCGGCTGCGCTAAAGGTTTTATGCTTCATGATTTTAAGGAGTTGATGCCGCAGGCAACCGTTGCCGGCATAGACGTCAGTGAATACGCGATCGAGAACGCCATGGCTTCCGTAAAACCGTTTCTGAAAATCGCCAGCGCTGAAAAATTGCCTTATCCCGATAAATCTTTTGATTTAGTGATTTCTATTAATTCGATCCACAATCTTTCTCTTGAGCGTCTTAAAATATCCCTGCGGGAAATTCAGCGTGTCTGCCGCGGGAATAGCTATATTACCATTGACGCCTGGCGCAACGAGCAGGAGCGCGTTAACCTCTTTAAGTGGGTACTTACTGCTGAAACAATGATGCATGTTGACGAATGGAAGAAGCTGTTCGCTGAAGTCGGCTATAGCGGGGATTATTGGTGGTTTATCGCGGATTAGAGATAGGTAAATGAAATGAAAACTTTAGCGGCTGTATTAGAGAAAATAAATAATCCTTTACGCATCGAGGAGCTGACAGTTCCAGAGCTGAAACATGGCCAGGTATTGGTAAAAATAGCTTATAGCGGCATTTGTCATTCACAGTTGAATGAAATCGGTGGATTGAAAGGGGAGGATAGGTTTTTGCCGCATACTCTTGGGCATGAGGGGTCGGGTGTAGTAGCGGCGATTGGCGAAAGTGTAAAAAAAGTTAAAGTTGGCGATCTTGTGGTATTAACATGGTTAAAAGGCTCCGGAATAGATGTCCCATCCTGCCAATACTTAAAAGGCAATGGTGGCATTGTTAATTCAGGAGCTATCTCAACATTTTTGACGAAAGCGGTAGTTTCTGAAAATCGCGTAGTCAGAATTCCTGACGGCATACCTTTAAAGGAAGCCGCATTGTTCGGATGCGCTATTCCAACCGGCGCAGGTATTGTGATTAAAGCAATAAAAAAAGGATATGCCAACAGTATAGCTATTTTTGGATTGGGTGGTATTGGGTTGAGCGCTTTATTGGCTGCGCGGATGATAGGTGTTCCCAGTATTATCGGGGTTGATAAGTTTGAGTATAAACTTGAAAAGGCCCGGCAACTTGGTGCTACAGATATAATAAACGCTAAGAAAGGCGGCGTTTTATCTTGTATAATGGAAATTACGGCAGGTAAGGGCGTTGATTATGCGGTTGAATGTTCGGGAAGTAGGGCGATGATGGAAGCCGCTTTTCAGTCAGTCCGCGATAAAGGCGGGCTTTGTATAATAACGGGTAATTTGCCGCAGGGAGATAAAATATCGATTGACCCCTTTAATTTGATAAAAGGTAAAGGGATCGTAGGCGCTTGGGGTGGCGGAACAAACCCCGATATTGATATACCGATGTATGCGGATTTATATTTATCCGGAAAATTAAAAATCGGCGAGCTTATCGGCGATATGTGTAGTTTGTCAAATATCAATAAGGCGCTGAATAAGCTAAAGAAGGGAACAGGGGGCCGCATATTAATAAATATGGGCCCAAGTCAAAGGTTTAAGAAATGAAAATATCCGAGGCGAGAAATTTTATTAAGAATAATTTGCGGAAGATTGAAGTTGATCGGCCCGCATTTTTTAGTATCTTATCGAAAGCATGGTTGATCATCACAGGCCCCATTACGATTATACTTATCATTATCAAATTTTCGCCTGAATTACAGGGGTATTACTATACCTTCAGCACGCTTCTTGCGCTACAGGTTTTTGTGGAGCTAGGCCTTGGAGTTGTAATCATTCAATTTGCAAGCCATGAATGGTCGCGCCTTAGTATTACAGAAAAAGGTTTTATAGCGGGCAGTGAAGAAGCGCTGTCAAGGCTGGGTAGTTTAGCACGGTTGTCTTTAAGATGGTATGCAGTCGGCGCGGCCTTCCTAATTCTTTTTTTAGGAATAGGCGGGTATGTATTCTTTTTAGAATCACAAAAATCCGGTATCAGTTGGGTATTTCCATGGTTTAGCTTATGTTTTTTAACTGGTATAAATCTTTGCCTGGCCCCGATATGGTCGCTGCTGGAAGGGTGCAATCAACTTGCAGAATTATATTTTTTTAAGTTTTGGCAAGGATTACTGGTAAACTTATCTATTTGGATTGCAATCTTATCCGGGGCAGGGCTTTTTGCGCTTTCTGTTTCAAGTATAATGTTTCTGGCGTGCGGCCTATTCTTCATAAAATACAAATATTGGTATTTTTTCAGAAGCCTGTTTTTTCTTAATGCGAAAGGGCCGCGGATTAAATGGTATAAGGATATCTTCCCAATGCAATGGAGGATAGCTGTCTCTTGGGTTGGTGGATATTTTGTTTTTTCGTTATTTACGCCGGTATTATTCAAATTCCACGGGTCAGTCGTCGCAGGGCAAATGGGAATGACATGGAATTTGGTAGGGATTGTTATTTGGATATCGAGTGCCTGGCTTGCGCCAAAAATTCCTAGATTCGGAATGCTTATCGCTAAGAAAGATTACGAAACACTGGATAAGCTATTCTTTAAGATGACAAGGGTTGTTTTAATTGTTTCTGTAATTTTAGGTTTATCGATTTGGTTTGGTATTTTTTTGCTATATAATTTTCATAGTAAATTTGCCGTAAGGTTTCTACCACCATTAACGGTAGCTATTTTTTTATTGGCGCAGATTATTGTAAGCGTATCGCTTCCCGCGTCAGGATATTTGCGTGCGCATAAAAAAGAACCACTCGTATTCTTATCGGTTATGGCAGGAGCGCTTATCGGAGGGTTAACAATTATTCTGGGAAAATATTATTCAGCTGCCGGGGTCGCCATGGGATATTTGATTGTAAACATTATAATAATTCCTCTGGTATTTGTAACTTGGCAATACTGCAGAATAAGCTGGCACAGTAATTTAAAAGGGTAGATAGTATTATAAAGGTGATGGTAGAATATATTATAATATTTTAAAATAATGAGGGGGATTTATGTGGCGGCGTTTGTGGAATATCGCTAAAAGATTAAGAAATACTTCTCCTCCGTGTGCGGCCGTATTTCGCGCGGTTAGAAGTCCCATATACAGAATTATAGGCATATTTGCCTGGTTTTTTGCCTTACCGCATAGTATTTTTTGTGTCGTCCGGAAAGAAGATCGGCGTGTCCTGATGATTTATGACCTGACAAGCCAGCCCTATAGTGTCGGCGACATTCTTACTTTTCAGGAAGCCGGCCTTGTTTTGCTCGAGAAAAATAATTGTGCGGCCGTCGATTTTGCGTTGGTCTACAACCCTGCTCGCCCCGCCGCTCCTGATCCTGTCCTGTCCGGTATCACCGAAGATAATTACCTTTTTCACCTGGCTTTGATTCTTCCCGTAGCGCAGATGAACTCGCGCCTTGGCTCTCTATTCCTGTTTAATAGCCATGACCATCTGGAACGTTTTGTGGCGGACAATATGGACCGATATCTGGTTTGGCCGTCGGCAGGAACGTATTTTTCCCGGGAGTACCTGATCTATCGTATTTATCACGAACTCCTTGCTGAGTATTACCAAAAAAATAACCGGCTCCCCGCTTTGAATCCAAGGCCCAATATGCTTTCTTGGGCCTCTGATTTTATGCACAAACATGTCTTTCCTTTTCTTCCGGTAACAGTTCAATTGCGAAAGAATAAAGTTAACCCAGGCCGTAATTCTAATTATGATGTCTGGCTTGAATTCTTTACCGTATGCAAAGAGCAATATCCGGTTAAATTCATCATCATCGGAGCGGAATCCGAAATGGACGAACGTTTCAAGCGCTGCTCAAATGTGCTCATGACAAAAGACTTTCGCGCGGGCGTTGAACAGGATCTGGCCCTGATCAATGGCGCGGCCATACATATGGGAGCGGCTTCCGGGCCCGGCAGCATGGCGCTTTTCGGTTCCAAACCATTTCTTCTCCTTAATTCTTTATCCGAACCATTGCTTACAATGGGCTTTATTCAAAATGGCAATTTTGCCCGGGCGCTTTTCTCGAGCCCAGTACAACAGATTACCGTGATTCCGGAAACATTGGATATGTTAAACGAAGAATTTAAAAAAATGTGGGCGGTATTGGATAGGGAACTCTGGGATAAGGTTATCAAACAGCCACCGAATAATGCCTCTGATATATATACATGGTTGCGCTGACGGCCAAGCCGCCAACCAATCCGCTGAAAAACCTAATTGTCAAAACGCTGGACGTTAAATACAGATTATGAAGATATTAATTACCGGTGCGACAGGTTTTATTGGAAGGGCATTATGTGAAACCTTGAGTGATTATGGTTTTAATCTGCGCGCAGCGGTGCGGCATAATATAGATATTAGATTGCCTATTAATTGCAAAACAGTTGAAATTGGTGATATCGGCCCTCAAACTGATTGGCAAGAGGCATTAGTTGGTGTTGATACGGTTATTCATTTGGCGGCACGAGTCCATGTTATGAATGATTCAGCGTCTAATCCTCTTAATGCTTTCCGGAAAGTTAATATTATGGGGAGCGAACGATTGGCGCAAATGGCCGCAAAAGCAGGAGTCAAAAGGTTCATTTTTATCAGTTCGGTCAAAATAAATGGCGAAGGAGCTTCTTGGTCGTATACCGAAGATGATCTTCCTGAACCTCAGGATGTTTATGGTATCAGCAAGATGGAGGCAGAGCGGGTATTGTCTCGAATAGCTGCCGAAACCGGCCTTCAGACAGTAATTTTACGGCTGCCTTTGGTTTATGGACCGGGAGTAAAGGCTAATTTTAAGAGTTTGATTAAACTTGTTGGTTCTGGCTTGCCTTTGCCGTTCAAGGATATTAATAATCGGCGCAGTTTTATTTATCTTGGTAATTTGGTTGATGCTATTATAACTTGCGTCCAGCACCCAAAAGCGGCAGGGGAGACTTTCTTAGTAAGTGATGGGCAGGATATTTCTACTCCAGATTTGATAAGGATGATCGCTTCTGCAATGAAGAAGAAGGCGTTTCTATTTTCTTTACATCCTGGCATTCTAAAGGTGCTGTGTAAGATTGCAGGCAAGGGCGAAGAGGTGGAAAAATTAACAGGGACTCTGCTTGTTGATAGCAGTAAAATCCACAATTTATTGGGCTGGAAACCGCCTTTTACCATGGAGGAAGGAATAAGAGAGACGGTTGTATATGATTGACAAAACGGTAATTTTGGTGTATATTTACTATGTAAATAATAGGATTTAGAAATCTTGTTACATAGTGAGGTGATAAATGACAAAAAATGAGATAATTCAGATACTTGATGATTGGAATTTTTGGAATCGAGACCAGAAAATAGGCGTTTCAAGGCCTATCTATATTTCGAAACTTGAATCCCTTTTTTCGTCTAACCAAGTTATTACTATAATGGGCCCGAGGCGCGCAGGCAAATCATTTATCATACGTCAAATGATAAAGAGGCTGATCAATAGTGGGTATAATTCAAAGGATATAATGCATGTCAATTTTGAGGATCCGCGGTTTACTGAGTCGGGAGTTTCGCTTTTAAGCAAGATTTTTGAGACTTACCGCGAATACATATCTGCCCAAAACACTCCGATCTTATTCATTGATGAAATACAGGAAATAGAAGGCTTCGAGAAATGGGTTAGGATGATGCATGAGCTTTCAAAGGCAAAAATAATTATATCTGGTTCAAACGCGCTCCTCTTAAGCCGGGAACTTGGAACATTGCTTACCGGCAGGCATCTTGATATGGAGGTCTTTCCGTTATCGTTCGGGGAATTTCTTTCTTTTAATAATATCTCGTTGACCGGCAAGCTGGGGTTAATCGGAAGGGAATCGGAAATAAAAGGAGCTTTACGAAAATACATTGAATATGGTTCATTCCCCGAAGTCGTTCTGTCAGAGCAGAAAAAAGAGATTTTATTAAGCTATTTTGAGGATGTAATAACTAAAGATCTTTTACGAAGATTCAAGATAAAGAAAGCTCAGGACTTAAGAACCATTGTGAAGTATTACCTTTCTAATATCTCCGCGCCTTCTACATTTAAATCAATAGAACGTTCACTTGATATGTCGATAACCAGCGTCAAGAGCTATACCGGATATCTTGAGCAGGCGTATCTAGTTTTTTCATTAAAACGATTTTCATTCAAGGTTAAAGAACAGGAAAAAAGTCCGCGCAAAATTTACGCGATTGATACCGGTTTATGCAATGCTGTTGGTTTTAGATTTTCGGAGAATTATGGGAGACTCGCCGAGAATGTTGTTTTTGTGGCGCTCAAACGGAAACAAAATTTAAATCCGAATATTGAGCTGTTTTATTGGAAAGATATCCATCACAGCGAGGTTGATTTCGTTATCAAGGAAGGCTTGAAAGTAACGAGCTTAATTCAAGTCTGCTGGAATATGCAGGATGAAAAGACAAGGAATCGAGAGTTGCGCAGCCTTCATAAAGGCATGAAAGATTTGAACATTACAGATGCGACTATCGTCACGGACGCAACGGAAGGCGAAGAAAAGTTGAACGGTCATACGGTGAAAATAGTGCCTCTCTGGAAATGGCTTTTGGCCGAAGTTGGTTGATGCTATTATAACTTGCGTCCAGCACCCAAAAGCGGCAGGGGAGACTTTCTTAGTAAGTGATGGGCAGGATATTTCTACTCCAGATTTGATAAGGATGATCGCTTCTGCAATGAAGAAGAAGGCGTTTCTATTTTCTTTACATCCTGGCATTCTAAAGGTGCTGTGTAAGATTGCAGGCAAGGGCGAAGAGGTGGAAAAATTAACAGGGACTCTGCTTGTTGATAGCAGTAAAATCCACAATTTATTGGGCTGGAAACCGCCTTTTACCATGGAGGAAGGAATAAGAGAGACGGTTAAAGCGTATTAACTAAATTTAGATATAAGATTCTCATAAACAGGAGGTTCCACATGGCAGAAGGAAGAAAGAATTCCCTGTCGGTTTAAAAAGCATAACCATTAAGCTAGAGGACTAATTAAAATTGTCCATCAGAAAAAACAAAATACATAAAGCTCTAATTTGCCTTTTCCTCCTTCTGGTTGCAACCCAAGCATTTTGTCTCCCGGCCGATGTTGTTCGCCTTAACAACCAAGAGTATTTCCCCGCCGCGCAAGAGGCAATTTCTCAGGCTAAGAAATCCATCTTTATAGTGATGTATTTGATCAGCTTCAACAAAGAAGATAAAAATTCAAAAGTTTCTCAACTAATCGACGAACTTGTCAAAGCTAAGCTTCGCGGTGTAAACGTTAAGGTTATCTTGGACTACCAAAGGAGTGGTTCCGGCCTTGCTTCCGGCGCGCCCAATTTTGAAGCCTTTAAATTTCTTAAAGAAAAGGGGATTGACGTTTGTTTTGACAGCGTCCAGGCCTACACCCATACTAAAGCCATTGTGATTGATCAAAGGATTATTATTTCCGGCAGCCACAACTGGTCTGATGCCTCGCTCTCCTTAAATAATGAAGTATCGTTTTTAATTAACTCTTTTGATCTCGCCAGGCGGCTTTTGGATGATTTTTCGAAGATTAAACTCTCAGGGCCTGAATTAGAGGAGGGCTTAAGTGTTAAAATTCCCTGTTGGGCAATGGGAAAAAACGGGGTTGTTCCAGAAATGCTCCGCAGGCACAATGAAAGAGGTTTTGACATCTGGCTTTTACTTTTAAGGGATTATGACGGTAATGCCAAAGGCGCGGTTGATACAAATTACGAAGCATTGGCTGATAGTTTAGGATTGCTAAAAGATATGGATCGGCTGATTTACCGCAAGGAGATAAACCGCCAGCTTCGGGGTTTAAGCAGGCTATACAAATTAGTTGAAATAGATACTCAATTCAATCAGCCAATTAAAATAAAGTTGTTAAAAAATGCAGAAGGGGAAAGCTTTAATATTCCTCTGTCCTATTGGGATTATGGCTGGGCAAATAGATTGAATATGGCTGCTAAGGCCTGTCTTTTGGTTAATTTAGCCGAAATAGGGCCTAAACTGTATCCTCCGGAATGGATGCTTTCTCGCCCCCAGATTAGCGAAAAATATGGAGTAAACAGAAACGCGCTTTACGCGGGAATGAAAGCGTTGAGGGATTTCAATATAATTAATGTCAGGTATGGCTCGATTGATCAAGGGTACGAGGATAGGATGCCGCCAACAATAGTTTTCTTAGGGTTATATGATATGCGCGAATTTGAGCATGGTTTAAGACGCCTTGAGGATAGTTATGGCAGAGAATTAATAACCAAGAGCAGGGACTATTCTTTTGTGGTTTTTAAAGGTTATGATTTAAGCGTGATTGAGCAAACCGCTAAGTTTATTAACATTTATGGCGCGGCTAAAGTGGATGAGGCTTTTAAAATAGTCGGGCAGAAAGCCCCCGATAATCCCAAAAGGGCCTTCGGCTACGTAACCGGAATTTTAAGCAAGATGGAAGGGAAAGATTAGCCTTGATATCAGTTTTTGACATATTATTATAATAAGGCGTACATTTAAGGAGGCCTGTTATATTTGATAAAGCGTATTCTTGATTTAATTGTTGCAGTTTTGCTATTGGTTTGCTTAAGCTTACCGTTAATTGTGCTTGCGGTAATTATTAAATTGACCTCTCCCGGCCAGGTGTTATACTGGTCAGACCGCGTTGGAAAGAATAATAAGATATTTAAAATGTGCAAATTTCGCACGATGCGTGCGGATACCCCGGCAGTTGCCACGCATCTTTTTAAAGACGCGGATCGGTATATTACGCCCGTCGGTTATTTTTTGCGTAAATTCAGTTTAGACGAACTGCCGCAATTATTTAACATAGTGTCAGGTGATATGACATTTGTAGGCCCCAGGCCGGCGTTGTTCAACCAGGATGATTTGGTAGAATTAAGGGCTAAAAAGAATGTGCATACTCTTACCCCGGGAGTTACCGGATGGGCCCAGATTAACGGTCGGGATGAATTGCCTATCCCGGTTAAGGTTGAATTTGATGAGTATTATTTAAAAAATAAGAGTTTACTTCTGGATGCAAAAATTATAATGGTCACAGTGCTTAAGGTCGTAAAGAGAGAAGGGGTAGCGCACTAGAAAACCATGGAAAAAGTTTATAAAGCGTTTATGTTAAAATACCGTCGCCCGCTTATCTTGTTTATTAATTTATTTTTGGTGTCCTTATCTTACTATCTGTCTTTTGTGCTTCGTTTTGATTTCAATCTGCCCGTTGATTATTTTAAGGTTTTTATTAAGACTTTGCCGTTTTTGGTTCTTATCAAACTTTCGGTTTTTTATTATTTTGGTTTATTTCACGGCCTTTGGAGGTATGTAAGTATTTATGACCTTAAACAAATAATAAAAGCTAACATAGTTGCTACAGTAGTTTTTATTCCCGGCACTATTTTTATATTTGGAGCAACTATTGTCCCCAGATTCATATTTATAAACGATTTTATTATTTGTGTATTTTTTATAGGGGGAATACGTTTTTTAACTCGTATTATTAGGGAAAGGTATCATGGAGCGCTTTTAAAAAATGAGCAGGTTAATGTGCTTATCGTTGGAGCCGGAGAGGCGGGGATATTGCTTTTGAAAGAATACAGGCGTAATCCCACATTAGGAGAGGTGGTTGGTTTTATCGATGATGATAAGGCAAAACAGAATGGGACTATCCAGGGGGTGAGGATTTTAGGGGATAGGCTCGCTATATCTAAGGTTACTAAGGATTATAATGTAAAGGAGATTGTTTTAGCTATTCCTTCGGCAAAAGGCGAGGTAATCAGGGATTTAATCGCCTGTTGCAAAGTGCCTAATATCAAGTTGAAGATTGTCCCGGGCTTGGCTAAGATCATAAGCGGAGAGTTAAAGATTAGCTTAAGAGAGGTAAGGCCTGAAGATCTTTTAGGCAGGGAGACTGTAACTATTGATGAGTGCGAGATAGCTAAATACCTGAAAGATAAAAAGGTTCTAATCACCGGGGCAGCGGGCTCTATCGGTTCGGAGTTGTGCAGGCAGGTAGCCTTACGTTTTCATCCGGCAGAGTTTATCTTAATAGACCATAATGAAAACAACCTTTACTTTTTAATTCTTGAGCTTAAGTCTAAGTTTAAGAATTTAAATATAAAATCAGTTATTGGAGATATTAATGATATCGGCCTCTTAAAGAAGGTTTTTTCTGAATGTAAGCCGCAGGTGGTGTTTCATGCCGCGGCTTATAAGCATGTGCCGCTTATGGAGGAAAACCAGATAGCGGCGGTGAAGAATAATGCTTTGGGCAGTAGGAATATGATTTACGCGGCGCATCACTATAAGGTAGGGAGATTTGTTTTGATTTCAACGGACAAAGCCGTAAATCCGGTAAATATTATGGGATTAAGCAAGAGGCTGGCGGAAATATTTTTGCAAGCTAAGTCCATGCGCAGCAAGACTAAATTTATGGCAGTGCGTTTTGGCAATGTCCTGGGTTCTGACGGAAGCGTCGTGCCTTTGTTTAAAAAGCAAATAGAAGCCGGCGGCCCTATAACCATTACTCATCCGGATACCACGCGTTATTTTATGAACATAAAAGAAGCTGTGCTTTTGGTTCTGCAGGCAGGAGCTATTGGAGCGGGTGGAGAAATATTTATTCTGGATATGGGGGAGCAGATAAAGATTCTTGATTTAGCCCGTGATTTAGTCTCGTTGTCCGGATTGGAGCTGGGTAAGGATATTGGCTTAGAGTATATAGGCTTGCGGCCGGGTGAGAAAATCAGGGAGGAGCTGCTGCTGGATAAGGAAAAGAATAAAGTTACAAAACATGATAAGATTTATATTAGCCAAGCTGATGAGTTTGACGTTGTTGCCTTAAGAAAGCAAATGAAGGAATTAGAGGGGTATGTTAATTCAACGGATGAAGAAAAAGTTGTTAAGAAGATGAAGGAAATAGTCAGGAAGAACCATGTTGAATAGGGATAAGATTTTTTTATATTTTGACCGCGCAATAATTACTTTCTTATGCTTTTTAATTTTCTACCTGCCGTTTGCAAAAGCAGGCGTTGAGATTTTTGTTTGGTCGGCGATATTTATTTTTATTTTAAAAAGGGTGTTGGGGTATAGGGCTGGTTCAGGATGGGGGATGTTTCCTGAGACCGGATTGAATATAGCTTTAGGAATATTTATCGCGGTTAATGCATTATCAATGATTTTTAGTTCTCATTTTGGTTTGTCTTTTCGGGGGTTTTTCGGTAAAGAGTTAAAATTTATCGCCATATATTTTATGCTGGTTGAGGTTATTAACAGTAAGAGACGCCTTAAAATTATTTTAATCGCGATTATTTCTTCGGCGGTGTTAATAGTGTTTGATGCAGGTGCGCAGTATTTTAGAGGGGTGGATTTTTTAAGAGGCTATGGGTGGGCAAGGCTTAGGGCTTCTTTTATTTCTGCAAACGATTTTGCCGGTTGGTTGATTGTAATTGTTCCGTTATTTTTAGGCCTGTTAGCGGCAGGTAAAACCATAGGTAAGGGTTTAAAAGCTTTATTGCTAATACTGATTATATTATTGATAGTTTGTTTATTAGCAACTTATGCGCGTGGTGCCTGGTTGAGTTTTATAATAGGGATTTCCCTGATGGGCTGGTATTTTTTTAAAAATTTTACTTTAAAGGTTAAATTATCGTGTTTATCCCTGGGAATAGGTTTATTGGCTATATTTTTAATTTTACCTCAACCTATTCAAACCAAGGTAAAGGCTATTGGCAGGATTGATTTTAAGGTTGGTGATACAGTAAACGCGCGTATAAAATCAACACTAAAAACAGAAGAAGGTTCGACGCCGATTAGATTTCATCTTTGGAAAGAAGCCTTGAGGATGATTAGGGACTATAATTTTACCGGCTGCGGGTTAAATACTTACTCGGTAGTTGCGCGGGATTATAAAAGTTTTGATTTTGGCGCAAATTATCCGCATAATTGTTATTTGCAAATGGCAGCAGAAACAGGTTTATTTGGTTTGTCTGCATTTCTTTGGGTTTTGTTGGTATTTTTTAAAACAGGCCTGCGGCATTTTAACCTGAGGAAAGATTATTTGGTTCTGGGCCTTTTATCCGGTATTTTAGCATTTTTAGTGCAGAGTTTTTTTGATACCAACCTTTATGCGTTACAACTCGTGGTCTTATTCTGGTATATGCTCGGTTTAACGGCCGCTGTGACAAAACTTGACCAAAAGGAGTTAGCATAAAAACAGTACTTTGTTAATTACCGGCGGGGCGGGGTTTATCGAGGGTATGAGAACCCGGTTTACACATCATTGGCACAAACCTGATGGGCACTGTTATTTGCCTCCAGCTGTGCCGTAGGCGTAAAGCGGGTATACTCTTTCTTTCCACCTAGAAATGTCTTCTACATAGAAGGAATCCTCAAGAACTGGTCCGAGCAGGGGCATATGGATTAAATTGTGCATAATCGGAAAAAGTCTTGACTTTTTCCGATTATGGTTTAGACTTTAGATATGAATAAAAGGGCCCTTTATAAAGAGTTATGGAGTGAATTGTCTAAAGATAAGCCTATGGTTATGCTGGCCGGCCCGCGCCAGTCAGGCAAAACTACATTCGCCCGTGATATCGTAGCGAAGGATTTTGCTGATACTATTTATTTCAATTGGGATCTTCCCGCGGATAAAGACCGGCTTATTAAAGACCCCGTTTTTTTTTCCAAAGTGCCGCGGAGCAGCGTTTCTTCCCGCCCTCTGGTTATACTTGATGAGATCCATAAATATCGTGATTGGAAGAATTATCTTAAAGGGGTTTATGACCAGTTTGCCGGGGAGTACCAGTTCTTTGTTACAGGCAGCGGCCGTTTGGAGTTTTCCCGCAAAGCGGGTGATTCGCTTGCCGGCAGGTTCCTTAAGTTCCATATTTTTCCTTTGACTCTTGGCGAACTTTTTTTTCATCGAAGAACGCTGCGAGATTTTATCAATGATCCATTGGAAGGCTTTGATGATACTTCGGCTAAAGCAACAGGCGAGGCATTTCGTTTGCTCTGGGAATTAAGCGGATTCCCTGAACCTTTTATAAAAGGAAGAAAGACATTCTGGTCAAAATGGTCTGCGGCTTACGACCAACAGATCGTCAGGGATGACTTAAGGACGGTCGCAGACATACGTAACCTTGATATTATAGAAACTCTTTTTGCGCTTGTGCCTTCACGGGTAGGAAGTCCTATGTCTATGAATAATCTGGCCGGAGATCTTCAAGTTGCTTTTGATACCGTCAAAAACTGGCTGTTGCTTTTTGATTCATTCTATCTCACTTTCCGCCTCGCGCCATGGACAGCGAAGATATCAAGAAGTATTCTTAAGGAGAAAAAGATATATCTTTTCAATTTTCCGGTTATTGATGATGAGGGCAGCCGTTTTGAGAACTTAGCCGCTCTTGAGTTTTTGAGAGCGGTTGAGACTTGGAACGACCGCGGGCTTGGCAATTTTACCTTACATTATCTCAGGAATAAAGGTAAACAGGAAGTTGATTTTCTTTTAGCAGAAAACAATCGTCCATTTCTTCTTGTGGAGATAAAGGTCTCTGATAGAACTCCTGCTCCGAATTTATTGGTTTTTCAGGATTTTTTAAACATTCCCGCTGTTCAGCTTGTCAAAGAGGATGGAGTGAAGAAAGTTTTTAGGAACGGTAACAATAATGTTTTAGTTGTGACAGCTCACAGGTGGCTTTCGTCGTTACCTTAAAAATAAATGAAATACAAAACTTTGTTAATTACCGGCGGCGCGGGGTTTATTGGCAGTAATCTCGCCGTTTATTTTAAAGATAAATACCCCGCGCTTAAAGTTGTTGCCTTGGATAACCTGATCCGCCGGGGAAGCCAGTTCAATTTGCCGCGGCTTAAAGAACGGGGGATTAAATTTATTCGCGGAGATGTCAGGCAACCCAAAGACCTGAACCTGAAATTTGATATAGACTTGGTTTTTGAATGTTCTGCCGAGCCGTCGGTGTTGGCGGGATATGAGAACCCGGCTTACATCATTGATACAAACCTGATAGGCACTATTAATTGTCTTGAGTTGTGCCGCAGGGCTAAAGCGGATATGGTCTTTCTTTCCACAAGCAGAGTCTATCCCTATGAAAAAATTAATGCCATTAAACGCGTTGAAACTGCAACCCGGTTTGAGTGGGCGGGTTTTTCTGGTATTGACACGGATTTTTCCTTAACCGGCCCCAGGACATTATATGGGGCGACAAAACTGGCATCAGAGCTTATTCTCCAGGAGTATACCGCCGCATACGGCATAAAAGCAATTGTAAACCGCTGCGGGGTGGTTGCCGGTCCATGGCAGTTCGGCAAAGTTGACCAGGGAGTTTTTACTTACTGGATGCTGGCGCATTATTTTAAGAAGCCGCTTAAGTATATCGGTTTTGGCGGTAAAGGCAAGCAGGTGCGGGACCTTTTGCATGTTGATGATCTCTGCGGGCTGATTGACCTAGAGGTTAACAACTTAAAAAAGTTAAACGGCAATACTTATAATGTCGGCGGCGCAAGGAAGGTGAGCCTGTCTTTACTGGAAACCACTGCGCTTTGCCGTCAAATTACCGGAAATAAGGTTAAAATTGAGAAAGGCCTGCGCACCCGGCCGGGCGATATCGCGATATACTTGAGCTCCAACAAAAAAGTCAGCCTAGACCTGAAATGGCAGCCGCAAAAGCAGCCAGATGCGATTCTTGGCGACATCTTTTCCTGGATCCGTAACAACGAAATAAAGCTTAAGAAACTAATCGGTTAAATAATGAAAAAAATGGGCATAAAATTATTAGATTTATTAATAAATATATATTTTGTTTTTGTGCTTACCTTGTTTATTACGGACTATTCATTTATTTTTAAAAACGGTTTTACTAATATTTCAGGTTTTGCCGCAGCGCTGGGAGTCTTGTTGTTTTTTCGATTACGCATTGATAAAGAAACTTTTTCCCAGATTCTAATCTTGAAAAAAGCCGCTGTAATTTCAAAACTGACCGATAAACAATTATTAATTTTTTTCTTTCTGATTATTGCGGTAAGCCTATCTTCTTTAGGGATAGCCCGGCACATAAGCCTGTCAACAAAAGCATGGGATATGGGGATATTTGATCAGGCTATTTGGAATACCTTACGCGGAAACTTCCTATTTTGTTCAATAAGGGGCAATTTGAACCTCTTAGGCGATCACTTCGAACCGATCTTGCTGCTCTTGGTCCCCTTTTATTCGATTTGGCCGCATATTTTCAATCTTATAATTATCCAGGCGCTTTTACTTGGCTCAGCAGTATTTCCGCTTTACTTAATCGCCAAAGAAAAATTAGATAATAGATTTCTGGTTTTTTCATTCATCGCCGCGTTCTATTTATCGAAACCTTTAAGAGGCGTCGGATTATCGGATTTTCATCCTGAGGGTTTTGTTGTCGGCTTAACTCTATGGGCTTTTTATTTTCTCATAAAAGAGAAGAGGCTCTTGTTTATTTTTTCCACTTTATTATTGTTACTTTGCAAAGAATCAACGGTTTTCATAGTGCTTGGCATTGGATTTTATGCTTTAATAACACTCAAAAGAAAAACTACCGGAATTCTACTGATTCTTACCGCTATATCAATGTGGATCATTGAAACTAGATATATAATCCCGTTATTTAATACCAGTGATCAAAATTATTTCTTTTTTTCAAAGATGCCCTTCGGCAACACCTATAAACAAAATCTGCTATTTATTATAAGTAAACCCTGGGAATTTATCAAATTTCTTTTTTTACCTGAAAAAATTGGATATATATTCAAGTTAACGGGGCCGTTTTGTTTTTTGTCATTCTTATCGATAAATCAATATGTTTTGGTTTTTTTCCCGCTTCTTATTAACTTAATGGGGAATTCCGGTTCGGGTTTTCATAAAATCAGTTCTCATTATGTTGCGCAAGTCCTTCCTTTAATCTTTATAACTGCTATTTATGGACTAAGCAGCCTGTTGATTTTTCTTGATGCTAAAATACGAAAGGTTAATCTGAGGATAAAAGCAAGGCTAATCATAGCCTCAGCCATTATTTTATCGTCCTTAATCTTTTACGGTAAAACAGATGCCTATAAATTTAGAAAATTTATTGAAGGTTCGCAAAAAATCGATTCTTTTACAAAGTTATCATATCTATCTTTAATACCAAAGCAGGCTTCTGTAAGTGCTGTATCTAACCTGGTGCCTCATTTATCTCAGAGAAAATTTATTTATGACTGGAACCCAAATAATGAAGTCTGTTTTATGACTGAGTATGTTGTTATAGATCTTGATTTCCTTACAGGTACACCTTATAACAGTGACAATCTGCCTGAAATATTTAAAAAATTAAACCAAAAAGGATATAGAAAATTATTTATAAGCCAAGACGGCAGATTTTTTATCTATGTAAACCCGCAAAACAGCAATAGGCAATTACAAAATTATCATTTTAATAGCTAAATCTAAAAATTTTATTTAGTTATATCTAATCCCTAATGCTGTGATAAATGGAGAAATATCAAATATGGGAGCAAGGACGTTAGTAGTAATACCAACATTTAACGAAGTCTTGAATATTCAGGAACTCTACCAAAGGATCCGAAGTTATGATTCAGATAAAGATTTACTTTTTGTAGATAGTAATTCTTTAGATGGGACTCAGCAGGTTATTGAAGAAATTATGAAGAATGATAAAAAAGTTTTTATTTTAAAATACGCAAAGAAAGAAGGGCTCGGGAGAGCATATATTTCAGGTTTTTTGTGGGGGATTAATATGGGTTATGATTGGTTTCAGCAAATAGATGCGGATTTATCTCACGATCCTGTTTATCTGCGTGATTTCGATAGGCTAAAAAGTGCAAATAAAGTTATCGTTGCTTCACGTTATATAAAGAGCGGTGGAGTAGAAAAATGGGGTTTCTGCAGAAGATTATTGAGTTTTTTAGGTTGTTTTTACCTCAGGTTAATATTCCAGTGTAATTTGCATGATCTTACAGGAGGATTTAATTGTTGGCATAGAGATGTTATTTCTGGTATCGATTTAAATAGGATTGTTTCGCGCGGTTTCGTTTTTCAATCAGAACTGAAATTTAAAGCCTTTAAAAAGGGATTCAAAATTATCGAATTTCCGTATATATTTAAGGAAAGGAAAAAAGGGCAATCGAAAATTAATTATCGTATTATTCTCGAAGGCTTGTTTATGCCGATTATTATACGCTTAAACCGTAGATCCTGAAATTATCATGGAAATAATTTTATTAGATATTCATTCAAAAAAAAGTGCCATAAATAAAACCATGGCTGGTGGTTTTGGTACTTCCAGTAATTATAGCGCCAAAGCCAATAAATCAAGATTTACTAAACTTCTTGAAGTGGTAAAAAAGTCAGCGACAAATATACCCTTGATTGAGTTTGCTTATTTAAGCAGAATATTTAGAGAAAAAGGTCATAGGGTCAGTACTCATTATTCGGGTGCAATACCTGCTGCGGATCTATATTTAGTATATATTTCTTTAGTTGAATACAACAGCGAAATCGAAGCTATAAGGACTATTCGTATGCAGTATCCCCGTTCTAAAATTGGACTTATTGGAACTTTTGTAACAATATTTCCGGAGGAGCTTAAAGAATACTCTGATTTTGTTATTAAGGGTGAAAGTGAAGGGTTCTTTAAGAATTACGAAGGCGATTATCTTGCTTTGAGTGGGGTAGTGGAGGCACCGGCTATGGATAATCTCGATGTTTTACCATTTCCGGATTGGTCTTTTTTCCCGCTAAATAGTTTTAAACATTCTCTGTTCTTTGGAAATGTACCAGTTTATCCCATTTTAGGAAGCCGAGGTTGTCCTTTTACTTGTAGTTATTATTGCGCATATCCATTGTTGGCAGGAAAAAGAATTCGTTTTAGAAGCATAGATTCGATCCTTTCGGAGATTAGTTATTTAAGAACTAAATATAAAGCTAAGGCTATCCTTTTCCGAGATCCCAATTTTTCAGTTGATATAAATCGTGCTAAAGAATTTTGCCGGGTATTGTTAAACAATGCTATAAAGATTCGTTGGGCTTGTGAAACCCACCTTTCTCGGATGGATAAAGAATTAGTCGACCTGATGTGGGATAGTGGCCTTCGCGCTATAACGGTCGGGATCGAATCAATCAGTGAAGAAGTAATAAAAACTTCAAAAAGGCAAAGTGTGGAAAAGAGGCATATTATGGATATTATAAATTATTGCGAAACCAAAGGGATTAAGGTAATGGCGGGTTATATTTTAGGTAATTTAAACGATACACGCGAAACCATTAAGGATACATTAACTTTTGCTAAACAACTAAATACATCATTTGCGCAGTTCTATATAAGTACCCCATATCCCGGTACACAATATTATTACGATATTAAGGATCGAATCAATACGAATAATTGGGAATCATTTGATACTTACACTTTAGTTTTTGGACATCCCAATCTTGGTGCTGTGGAGCTTGAAAAAATAAAAGAACATGCCTATAAAACATATTACCTGCGTCCTCAGTGGTTGGCTAAATTCGCAAAGGAGTTAGCATATGATTTTTTTAACCGGTAGCACCGGATTTCTTGGAAAAAATATATTGAATAAATTAGCATCATTTAATTTGCCGGTATGTTGTAGCTATAGGGGTAAGCTCCCATCCAAATTAACGAATGTAACGTACATAAAAGCCGATTTTACCGCACCTTCTTTACCGACAGATATATTTAAAGGATGTTCGATTATTATTCATTGTGCGGGTTTGATTAAAGGCGGAAGGCGCCAGTTAATGGAGGATAATTATTTAGCGACAAAGAGAATTATTGAATCTGCTATTTCTATTGGTTGTGTTAAGAAGATAATCTATATAAGCTCAATTGATGTCTTGTTATTAGATACTTTATATGCACAGAGTAAAAGGTTAGCGGAGGAGTCGGTAAAAACTTCTGGATTAAATTGGATAATTGTAAGGCCTTCATTAATATTTGGAAAAGAAGATAAAAAGAACGTTGGATTATTAAATAGTATTATTAAAAAGCATCTTGTTATTCCTTTACCCTCTTCAGGAAATTTTATGTGGGAACCAGCGTTTGTTGATGATTTAGCAGATTATATTTTAAAGTTTGTGCAAAATAATAGTTCAGAAAATATGACTTTTAACGTAGTCGGACCAGAGAAAATTTCTTTTAAAGAAATCATACATGTCCTTTCGGATTATAATAAAACGCGAGCGTTAACGATTCCGATTCCGGGTTATTTAATGAAAGCCATGAAGTTCGTCTTTATTACGATTTTTGGAAAAAGCAGGTATGATAACGTTTTTTCTAGTTTTCAAGATAAAATTATTTCTGAAAACAACAACTCTGAAAAAGTCTTCCTTAAGACAAAATTGAAGGATGTGTATTTTTCGGTTTAAATCATAAAATAACAATGATGATTAGCAATCCGTTAGTAACAATTATTATCTCAACTTATAATAGAGTGTCTGTTTTGAAAAGAGCGGTATTAAGCGCTGTTAACCAAAGTTATAAAAATTTAGAAATACTCATAGTAAATGATGCATCTACAGACAATACTGCGGTTGTCGTAAATTCTATTGAAGACCAGAGAGTTAAGTATATTTGCCATGAAAAGAACAAAGGATTGGCAAGTGTGAGGAATACGGGGATTAAAAATGCTTCTGGAGAATTTATTACTTTTTTAGATGATGACGATGAGTGGCTGCCTGAAAAAATAGCTAAACAACTGGAGGTATATAAGAATATCCGAACTGAAATCGGATTAATATTTACAAACGGCTATAGCGAATATGAAAATGATTATATTATCAGAGAAAAAATATCATCGGGAATTATTTATGCTCCTAAAAAAGATAAGTTTTTCCCGTTAAGAATACTGGTTTCGCCTCCTTCGAGCTGGATGCTGCCTAAAAAAATAGTTAATGAAATAGGTTATTTTGATGAAACAATGTATAACAATTGGGATGATGGAGATTATTTAGCCAGGACAGCCTATAATTATCCTCTCTATTTTTTGAATGAAAACCTGGTTATCTGGCATGCCTTATCGTCTCATGTAAATGCGATTAGCCCTAGTCTGATCAAGGGGAAAGAAATTTTTATTAAAAAAAATATACTTGAGCTAAAAAAAGATCCCCATTACCTGTTTAGGTTTTACCGGGCTATAGGTAAAGACTTGCTTAAAATAGATAAGAGAAAAGCAAGGGGATACCTGTTAAAAGCACTGAAGATTAGGCCTTTTGATTTATCTGCGTTTAGCAAGATTTTAAAAACTTTCTAGTAGCCCTAAAACTGTTCCATATAAATGAGAATCTGATATACTAATAAGCTAACAAAAAATTAAAAAATGAAAGAAAATAACAGCGTATTATTGATTAATCCTCCGGAAAACGCCCCGGGCAGAAAAACTTCGGCACCGCTTGGCTTGATGTATATAGCTGCCGTACTTCAGGAAAACAATATCCCGGTGCGTATACTGGATGCCTTTTTAGACGGTTGGGATTCTGTCCTAAAAAAAGTTACGGAATATCAGCCGGCTATTGTGGGGATATCCTGTCCAACTTACGCGCGAGTTCAGGCACTTAAAGCGGCAGAAACTATTAAAAAACATTTTCCTAAAATCACCGTAATATTAGGCGGGCACCATCCAACCTTAATGGCCAGGCAATTGCTGGATCATTATCCGTCCATTGATATGGTAACTATAGGTGAGGGGGAGTATACTACGTTGGATTTATGCCTTGGCAGGAATCCGGAAGAGATTTTAGGATTAGGATACCGCAAAGGCGGTAAAGTTATCATAAATAAAAGTCGGCCAAACATCGAGAATCTTGATGATCTGCCTTTAGCCGCGTGGAATCTTGTTGAGCCTAAAAGATACGGCACTCATAGCGATTTTGTCTACGAAGGCATAGATTTAGCCAAAGAGGTAGGAGCTGATATTTCTTTTTCCCGCGGGTGTATCGGCAGATGCAATTTTTGTTCAAATTTTGTAATGTGGAATAAATGGAGGCACCGTTCTCCGGTTAAGGTTGTCGATGAAATAGAGTTTCTGAATCGTAAATACGGCATCCGATGTTTTCAGTTCAATGATGATTGTTTTTCTGTAAATAAAAAAGCAACGCTTGAGCTTTGCGCGGAAATAACCAAAAGGAAACTAAAAATTCTCTTTTGTATTGTTACCCGCGCCGATTGTATCGATGAAGATATCCTTAAGGCCTTAAAAGAAGCCGGTTGTTACATGATTAGCTTTGGAATTGAAACAGCCAGCCCAAGATTATTAAAAATAATGCATAAGGCGATGAAACCGGAGGCCGGGGCGAAAGCGGTTCAACTCGTTAATTCATTCAGTATAAAAACAGTCGCCTTAGTCATTGCCGGTTGTGTTGGAGAAAACTGGCAGACAATCAACGAAACAATAGATTTTTTAAACAACGCTGAACCTTCGATTGTAGATGTCGCTAACGGCCTAAGGATTTTTCCGGGTACTGAATTGTTTGATTTAGCTAAGCGAAAAGGCGCAATCGATGAAAGTTTTTGGTTGACTGATTATAATTGGAAAATATATGATGAAGAAAATTCACGCCTAAAACTTAATATTTTTACTACTGCTTTGCAAAAACGTAAAAAATTATCCAATTTCTCAATAGTTAATTATATTTATTATCATAAATTTGTAACAAAAGAAATTGAGTACTGTTTAAAAGAGCTTCTTGAAAAAATCGGTATTAACAGAAGAAAGAAAAATAAGGTTAAAGTTGCCTACTAATCTTTTAAAAAATGTTTAATTTAGCATTAATGAATCTAATCGTTATTTTATGCGCGTATATTTTATGCCGGTGTTTCTTTTATAGCTTAAACCTTATCGATTACTGTATAGCCGGCTTTATCCTATATTTTGCGCAGATAGTCCTAAGTCTGCAGATTTTAGGGATCTTTAATCTGCTCACGGTTAATAATACTATTTTGTTAAATGCGCTGATACTTTTAATCATTTTCCTGGTTAGTAGGAATAAAATCCGGTATGGCGATTTTACTATTATTGAACAATTTAAAAGTGCATTCAATAACTTAAAATTCAATAAAATCGAGACTTTATGCTTAGCGGTAATCTTTGGGTTCGGAATTGTCAAAATACTAATAAATCTATTTAATCCGCCTTTTGGCTGGGATAACCTCAATTATCATTTTACTTTTCCTGTTGAGTGGCTTAAAAATCATAATCTTGATAATCCCATAAGCATTTCAGGGGACTTTTCCGTATCTTATTATCCTATAAACGGCAGTTTATTTTTTCTCTGGTTTATTCTACCGCTTAAAAATGTATTTTTGGCTGATTTGGGTCAACTGCCCTTTTTTATTGCCGCTTTTTTTGCGGTAATCTCATTAGGCAGAAAACTCAATCTTTCAAAGGAACTTTCATTCTCTGCGGCAGTTTTGTTTAGTCTGATCCCCAATTATTTTAAACAACTGCAAATTGCCTATATAGACATAATTGTTTCAGCCTTATTTTTAATTGCCCTGAATTATCTTTTCTTAATCAACAAGGAAGGGAAAATTAAAAATATTATTTTATGCGCCTTAGCTATTGGCCTTACTATTGGCACCAAAACTACAGCCCTACCTATTGTTTTGCTATTATTATTAGCGTTGGTTTGGTTATGTGTTGCAAAAAATTCCGGTTATAGAAAAGTAACCAGCACCATAGCTTGCTTTTTAGCAATTATTAGTGTAGGGGGTTTTAGTTATATCAAAAACTTTATCTTAACCCATAACCCGCTTTATCCCCTAAACTTAAAAATTGCCGAGCACACTATTTTTAAGGGAGTTGTCGATAATGCAATTTACCGAACAGGCATAAGACCGGGTGATTTCAACATCCTAAAGTTTTTGTTCCATGAAGGCCTGGGAGGCCAGACTCTGCTTTTTGTCCTGCCGGCGATTATATTAGCTTGTCCGGCGTTACTTTTTAAAAACAGAAAAAAACATGGTTTCTTGATGAATTATTTATTAATTCTGCCTTTTCTGATTATTTTAACCTTCAGGTTTGTTATACCTTTACCGAATATCCGTTATATCTATGCCCTATTTGCTGTGGCTATATTAATTTTCTTTTACGCGGCAGAGGCATTTAAAATACCCGGAAAATTCATAAAAATATTAGTTGTTCTTTGCGTAATCGGCTCAATTCCTGAGCTCGCCAAGAAAAAGGAATTAATAGCCGGATTAGTTGCTACTGTTTTTTTATTCTTTACCTTTAGTTCATTGCTAAAGTTCCTAAAGAAAAGTTTTTATTTAAAAATTATTGGTTTAAGTATCATTGTATTTATTAGTCTTATTTTTATTGAAAAAAATTATATTAAATATGAATTCCCCAGGTACACGAAAATGGTAAAATATTCAGGGTTTTGGCCTGATGCAACCCAAGCTTGGGAATGGCTTAATAATAACACCAGTGGCAATAACATAGCCTACATCGGCAGGCCGGTCGGATTTCCTTTGTACGGATCAAATTTTAAAAATAATGTTTACTACGTCTCCGTGAACAAAGTTGAACCGGCAATGCTGCATTATTTTCCCAACTCTAAATATATCTGGGGTTATAAAGGAAAAGAAGTATTCAGGAATTTTGAAAGCCCTGAAAACTATAGAGGAAATGCCGACTACGATATCTGGCTTCGTAATTTAACGAAAAAGAGTACCGATTATTTTTTTATCTATTCAGACCTGCTTGGGCGCGGGGTAGAGTTTCCTCTGGAGGATTACTGGGCGCGTCTTCATGGGGATATTTTTAAACTTGTATTCACAAATAATACGATAAGGATCTATAAATTAAGTATAGGTAGGCATTAAATTTATGGATAAACTTTCAGTTGTCATAATAACAAAAGATGAGGAATCAAAAATAGGCAATTGTCTTAAATCGCTCCAAAACTTAGCCGATGAAATTATTATTGTCGATGATTTAAGCAGGGATAAAACTATTGAAATCTGTAAAAATTTTGGTACAAAAATTATTAGCAGTGAATCAAACGGTGATTTTGATAAGCAAAGAAACTTAGGAATTTATAATGCATCTGGTGACTGGATACTACAAATGGACGCAGATGAGATAATTCCCGTAGAAACAGCAATGAGAATTAGAAATACAATTAATTCTCCTGGTAAATTTGTTGCCTTTAAGCTAAAAAGAAAGAACTATTTTTTAGGGCATTTTTTAAAATACGCCGGAGCTTATGATTATATGACAAAGATCTTTAAGAAAGGTTCAGCTAAATATACCGGCTCAAGCGTTCATGAAACATTAAGCGTAGATGGACAAATAGGGGCCATAGATGTGGATATAGAACATTACCCTTATCGTTCAGTATCTCAAGTTATACAGAGAAGTAATTTTTACAGCGAAGTTGAATCAAATCTATTCGTAAAGGAAAATAAAAAAATATCAATAAAGCAAATAAAGGGTCAGCTCATCTGGAAAGCCTTAAAATTATTCTGGAAAATATATTTTAAGAAAAAAGGTTATAAGGATGGTATGTATGGGTTAGCCTAGTGTTTGGTAAACGTAATAGGCAACCAAATTAAGTGGCTCAAAATCTGGGAAAAGGCCGATAAAGAAGGCAAGCTAATTGATTAAAAAGGACAAACGTGGATTTATCAATAATCGTACCGGCGCATAACGAAGAAGAGAATATCGCTCAAGTAATCAGAAGAATTGAAGAAATTATCTCTGTTGACTATGAATTAATCATTATTAATGACCATTCTCAGGATCAAACCGCAGAAATAGTTTCAGGGCTTACCGCTCAATATCCTAATTTAAGATTAATAAATAATCCTTTGGAAGGAGGATTTGCCAATGCCTTAAGGGCCGGTTTTGCTAATATTCGGGCCGGTTTAGTAGTTCCGGTAATGGCGGATCTCTGTGATGACTTAAATACCATAAATCTAATGTATGAGAAAATTAATCAAGGCTATGATGTTGTTTGCGGAGCGCGTTATATAAAAGGCGGAGCGCGTATCGGAGGCTCGAAGGTAAAAGGGTTCTTTTCTTTTTTTGTAGGAAAGACAATCTCAATATTCACGGGTATTCCTACTATTGATGTGGCTAATGCTTTCAAAATGTACCGTAAAAAGGTGATTGATTGTATTAATATTGAATCAATGGGCTTTGAGATATCTATGGAATTGGCGCTCAAGGCATATTTTCAGGGGTTTAGAATCACGCAGGTCCCTACTGTATGGCGCGAGCGAGTGAAAGGTAAATCCAGTTTCAAAATGTTTAATCTTACTCCTAATTATTTCAAATGGTATTTATGGAGTATCAAGAGAAAGATGCGAGGTTAGTTGGAAATGCAGAAAATCAAAACAGTAATATTGTGCGGCGGCAAGGGAACGCGGATGGGAAATACAGATACGCCTAAGGTTTTGTTGCCGGTTGGGAATAGGCCTATACTTTGGCATGTGATGAGTATTTATTCTTATTTTGGTTTTAATGATTTTGTGTTATGCCTTGGATATAAGGGTGAAAAAATAAAGAAGTATTTTTCAGGAACAAAGAAATGGAAGATTACCTTTGCTGATACCGGCCAGAGCGCGAATACAGGGGAAAGAATTAAAAAAATTGCTAAATACATAAAAGAGGATTTCTTTTTTGCTACTTATGGTGATGGGGTAGCGAATATTAATCTGCATAAGCTTGCTAGTTTCCATCAAAGGCATAAGAAGATTGCTACAATTACTGTAACGCGGCCGTTTTCTCAATTCGGTATCGTGGGGGTTGATCCTCATACCCAGATTGTAACCCATTTTGAAGAAAAGCCTATATTAGATCACTGGATAAACGGCGGTTTCTTTATTTTCAACAAAGAAATTTTTAAGTATATTAAAAATGGTGATATACTGGAAAAGAATAGTTTTAAGCGTGTATTAAAAGATAAGCAATTGAATGCTTTCAAGCATACGGGATTCTGGAGATGCATGGATACTTATAAAGACAATCTTGAATTAAATGGGCTCTGGAAAAAAAATAAGGCTGCCTGGAAGATTTGGGAGACATAATGAATATTTGGGAAAATAAAGTTATTTTTATAACCGGGGCAAATGGTTTCTTGGGTTCTCATCTGGTAAAAAAGGCGTTGTATTATAAGGCCAAGGTTATTGTTTTGATAAAAGAAGATATTCGTTCTTCATTATTTGAGATGGAAAACCTAGGAAACAAATCCAGAATTTACAGGGGAGATTTATCTGACAGCAAGCTCATAAATCATATTTTTAAGAACAATAATATTGATGTTTGTTTTCATGTCGCCGCCCAGGCAATTGTGGGTATAGCTAATAATTCACCCATTGGTACATTTAAAACTAATATTGAAGGGACATGGAATGTCCTTGAGGCAGCCAGAGTCTTTGGGGTTAGGGCCATGGTTGTTGCTTCAAGCGATAAGGCTTATGGCGAACACAAGAAACTTCCTTACAAGGAAGAGGCGTCTTTAATTGCTTTACATCCCTATGACGCTTCTAAATCCTGTACCGATATCCTCAGCAGAACTTATGCGCATACCTATAAGCTTCCGGTAGCGGTTACCAGGTGTGGCAACATCTATGGGCCCGGTGACCTCAATTTTTCCAGGATCATTCCGGATACCTGTTGTTCGGCTATCAAGGCCAGGAATCCGATCATAAGAAGCGACGGCTCTCCTATAAGAGACTATACTTTTATTAACGATATTGGCGATGCATATTTTATTTTGGCCAAAGATTTATTAAATAAAAAGATTAATTTTGGGCAGGCTTTTAATTTTGGCACCGGTAAACCTATCAGCGTAATTAAGCTAGTAAACATGATTTTAAAGATTTCGGGGAATACCGCGTTAGTTCCTAAGGTATTGAGTAAAGGTAAAATTAAAGGCGAGATTGACAAACAATACCTTTCAAGCGTAAAGGCCAAAAGGATTTTGGGATGGAACCCGAAATATCCGCTTAAAAAAGGTTTGGAAATTACCTATAAATGGTATAAGGAGAACCTGTAGATTTAAAGAGGAGAATCTATGCCGCTTTTGTCAGTAATTGTCCCGGTTTATAATGAAGCTAAAACAGTTAGGCAGATAATTGAAAAGATCCATGCGGTTAATATTGATAAAGAGATTATCATAGTCGATAATTGCTCTACTGATGGCACGCGCAAGATATTAAGCGAACTGCGTTATGATAACTTAAAAGTTATTTATCACAGTAGTAATCGCGGGAAAGGGTCGTCCTGTATGACCGGTTTGGATAATGCTACAGGGGAATATGTTATTATTCAGGACGCTGATCTTGAGTATGACCCGGATGACTACCTGGTTTTGTTCGATGCCATTAGAAATGGCAGCGCGGATATGGTTTTGGGAGCGCGGTTTTTTAAAGGCTACCGGGGGTTGTTAATGCACGTAGCCGGAAATAGATTCCTTACCTTTATGATTAATTTTCTTTTTGGCGCTAAATTAAATGATTACGCTACTTGCTATAAACTCGCGCGCAGGGAAACCTTTAATTCTTTTAAGCTTAAGACAACAGGTTTTGATATTGAAGTAGAGATTATCTGCAAGGCTTTGCTTAGGAAGCTCAGGCTTAAAGAAGTCCATGTTTCTTATCACCCCCGTCCTTATAATGAGGGTAAGAAAATCAGGGTAAATGACGCCTTTTGGGCGGTTTTAGCGATGCTAAAATATAGAATATTAGGGGGGAATATATGAAGGCCGTAGAAGTTTTTGATTTTATTATTTACTGGGCAATAATTATTATACCTTTTTCTATACTTATAGCTCCGGGAGCAGCTTTTACTTTTATCGGCCTGATGACATTTTTTTTCCTTTTGAAGAAAGTAATAAAGAGGCAGCGGTTATTTGCTGATTCTGTACTTAACCTGCCGTTTTTTATCTTGCTTGCCGTTGCGTTGTTATCTTTTAAAAACTCAATCAACTATGCCGACAGTTTTCACGGGATCGCAAAGATGGTGCTCAGCGGTTTTATTTTTCTTATAGCTGCCGAAGAAATAAAGACCAAAAAGCACATCCAGCTGATTTTTATTTCAATTGTTTGCGGGGCAGGCCTGGCATCAATAGATGCTATCTGGCAGTTAAGATTTGGCGCAGATTTTATCCAGCATCGCGAATTAAAATATGCTATCGGCTTGACCCGGGCAACCGCGTCATTTCCTAATGCAAATGTATTCGGGGTTTACATCAGCGCCATAGCCCCGATGGTAGTTGGTATGTCGCTGTTTTATTTTAAAAAGCAGCTCAAGGCTTTTATGCTGGCCGTAAGCGCGTTAGTTACCTTTGGCGTAGTTTCTACATTTTCCCGGGGCACGGGGCTGGGTTTTTTTCTGGCTGTAATCATTGCGTCGATAGTAAAAAGGAACAAGGTTATTATCGCTTCTTTAGTTATATTGATTATTTTATCCCCTTTTATAGTTCCGCAAAAAATTAAAGACTGGGTTAAAAGTATTCATTATAACCCGGTTGTTTTTATGTTGAATGAGGATAGGATAAGTATCTACCGCAATTCTTTGAATATGATCAAGCATCATCCGGTTATCGGCGTAGGAGTAAATACTTTTTGCCGGAATTATTTAACCTATAAATTGCCTGAGCCAGAGGGCGCAAAAAGCGCCGACCATATGTATGCGCACAATAATTTTCTTGAAATGGCAGGGGAACTCGGGCTTGTCGGCTTGTGCGTATTTTTATGGTTCCTGTTTCGCCTGTTCAAGCAGGCGGTTAAAAATTATAAGCTTATCCGAGATGGTTTTCTTAAGACCATTTGCCTGTGTACTGCCGCGGGCATTATTTCGTTTTTAGTAAACGGGATGACCGAAACCAGCCTTTATTACTCACGCGTAAGCATGATATTCTGGTATTTGATTGGTCTTTCACTTGCCTTTAAGAAATTTACCAATGTTAGAGAAACAGCAAATTAAGAACATACTGGCAATACGTAATGACCGCTTCGGGGAGTTTCTGCTGAATATCCCGGCTTTGCGGGCATTAAAAGAAAGCTTCCCGCAAGCCAAGCTTACTTTAGCGGTAAATTCTGTGGTTTATGAGTTGGCCAAGGCGGTTGAGTTTGTTGATCAGGTTGTCCTTTGGGATGAAGTTAGGAAAGATTTAAGGAAACATAAGTTTGACCTCTGCGTTGTTTTAAATCCTGCCAAAGAGGCTCATTGGGCTGTTTTTCGGGCCGGGATTCCGCTGAGGGTTGGTTATGATAGAAAATGGGGATTTTTGCTGACGCATAAATTAAAAGATACGAAACATCTTGGGGACAGGCATGAGGTTGATTGTAATTTAGAATTGGTTGCCTTGATTGGGGCACATACGCAGGATAAGTCATTTTCAGTTAAGGTTGATGAAAGTTATTTTCCTGAATTTGCGGGAAAAAAAATAGTGGCAATACATCCATTTACCAGTGACCCAGTTAAGCAGTGGCCACCGGAAAGGTTTAAGGAATTAGCGCAGCGTATTAAGAAAGAACTTAAGTTAGAGGTTGTTATGGTTGGATTATCGTTAAATCCTTTAAATATGGAAAATATTATAGATATGACCAACAAGACTTCTTTACCGGAATTAGCTGCCTTATTGAAACGCTGCTCTTTGCTTATTTCGGCCGATAGCGGCCCGGTGCATTTGGCCGCGGCTGTAGGCACGCCGGTAATTGCTTTATTCAGGAATGATTTACCGGGTAAAACCGCGCGGCGCTGGGGCCCTTGGGGCAAGGGGCATCTTGTGATTGAAAAATCTAATCTGAATGATATAACCGTAGATGAGGTTTTTGATAAAGCCAGGGAGGCGTTAAATAGATGAGTTATGCGGTTATTTTAGCAGGCGGAGTAGAGAGCAGGTTATGACCGTTTTCTCGGGAGCTTGAGCTAAGGCCTATTTACATAATATACCTTGTATTATAGCCAATATTATTATATTATATCCTTGTATATTAGCCATATATAGAAAGGGTTTGGAATGAAAAGAGATTTGGAGAGAGATCTATTTAATTGGAAAGAACGTAACGACAGGCTGCCCTTATTATTACGAGGGGCGCGGCAGGTAGGTAAAAGTTACATTGTGGAAGAGTTTGGTAAGAAAGCATTTAAAAATATAGTTATCGTCAATTTTGAATTTAGGCCTGAACTTAAAGCTTGCTTCACTACACTTGATCCTGTTGAGATTATTAATAAACTGCGGCTTCTTATGGGTGAAGCCATAGAAACAGAGAAGACTTTGCTCTTTCTCGATGAAATACAGGAATGCCCCAACGCGATAATGGCCTTGCGGTATTTTAAAGAAAAGTACAATAAACTTGCTGTTATCGGGGCGGGCTCATTGATGGAATTCGCCCTTAATAATTCAAATTTTAAAATGCCGGTAGGCAGAGTTCAGTTTATATATCTTGAGCCTTTATCATTTGGCGAATTTTTAACGGCTTCAGGAAATGAGCAGTTACGCCATTATTTGGGCCAGCTAAGATTAAACAGTGTATTTGATGATGCCCTGCACCGTAAGTTGATGGATTTGCTGCGGGTATATTTTGTTGTGGGTGGCATGCCGGCTGTGGTTAAAGAGTACCTTGAAAGTAGAAACTTTTTAAATTGTCAGCAAATTCAGAATTCCCTGTTTCAAACATATCGGAGCGATTTTGGTAAATACGCTAAATCTTCCGAACATAAATATTTACAAAAGGTATTAGATGAAACTCCGCGGCTAGTTGGTGATCGTATTAAGTATTCGAATATCGATGCTGATAGTAAATCAAGGGATATTAAACAGGCGCTTAACCTTTTAAAATTAACCGGTATCATTTATCCTGTATATGCTACTGCTGCTTCAGGGCTTCCCTTGGAAGCGCAAGTTAATGAAATGAAATTTAAATTGAACTTCCTTGATGTAGGCCTAATGCAAAATGCCTGCGGCCTGCAAGCAGAACTTACATTAACGAATGATTTTATTCAGATTAATTCCGGCGCCGTAACAGAACAGTTTATTGGCCAGGAATTAAGGGCTTATTCTGACAGTTATTTAAAGCGCGGCCTGTTTTTCTGGGCGCGTGATAAAAAAAACAGTTCAGCTGAGGTTGATTATGTTATGGCGGTAGATTCTCTAATACTGCCGGTAGAGGTTAAAGCAGGTAAAACCGGCACGCTTAAATCGCTAAAACTGTTTATTGAAGAAAAGAAATCATTGTTTGGTGTGCGTTTTTCGCAGGAGAAATTATCTTTGCACGATAGAGTGTTAACATTGCCGTTGTATATGGCAGAGCAGATAGAAAGATTGGTTCGGGAAGTAAAGGATCTAATGGGGTTAGATTCTTTACCCATTCGGGGCCCGCAATGATACTAATATGAATTATGCCGTAATTTTAGCAGGCGGAGTAGGAAGCAGATTCTGGCCGTTTTCGCGCGAGCTTGAGCCGAAGCAGTTTATGAAGATTATCGGCGAGGCGAGCTTGTTGCAGGTAACTGTCCAGCGCCTAAAAGGGGCAGTGGATCCCGCGCGAACTTATATTATTACCAATAATATTTACTTTTACGAGGTTAAGGCGCAGGTTGTTAAATTCGGGATTCCCGATAAAAACATAATTCTTGAGCCAGAAGGTAAGAATACCGCGCCCGCAATTGGCCTTTGCGCGAAGTTAATCAGCCAAATTGATCAGGATGCTGTGCTTTTGGTTCTGCCTTCGGATCACTATATCAAAAATACAAATAATTTTAAGAAGGCGCTAAAGAAGGGAATATCTTGCGCTAAAGAGGATTTTTTGGTTACGATAGGGATTAAGCCGAATGCCGCGTCTACGGGTTATGGGTACATAAAGGCAGGCTTTAAGAAAAACGGGTATGTTAGAGTTGATAAGTTTTTGGAAAAACCGGATTTAAAAAAGGCAACGAAATATTTCAAAGATAAGAAGTTTTTCTGGAACAGCGGGATGTTTATCTGGAAGGCTTCGGTTTTCTTAGAGGAAGTTAAGGAATATTTACCTAAGTTATACGCTAATCTTGAGTTGATTAATTCGGCAAGTGATATTCCCAGGGTTTGGCCGGTTATTGAGGCGATTTCTGTTGATTACGGGATTATGGAGCGTTCCAAGCGGATCGCGCTTATTCCCTCTGATTTTTACTGGACGGATTTGGGCAGTTGGGGCGCGCTTGCGGAAATTTTTCCGAAAGATAAAAAGGGCAATATTGCCAACAGTGATACTTTGAATTTGGATAGCCATGGCGTATGTGTATTTGCCAGGGGCAATCGGCTGGTTTCAACCGTTGGTATTAAAAATATAGTCATAGCTGATACTCCTGATGCTTTATTGGTCTGTGACAGGGACAAAACGCAGGACGTTAAAAAGT
This sequence comes from Candidatus Omnitrophota bacterium, assembly GCA_023247825.1. Taxonomy (GTDB): domain Bacteria; phylum Omnitrophota; class Gorgyraeia; order Gygaellales; family Profunditerraquicolaceae; genus UBA6249. The sequence goes on along the minus strand of JAHFFR010000001.1, from coordinate 603 downwards.
TGGTTGAAAAATTAAAATTACTTAAGCGTAAGGAGCACCAGGTGCATTTGACTGAAAGAAGGCCATGGGGATCCTTTACAATTTTACAGGAAGGTTTGGGCTTTAAGATTAAGCTTATCGAAATATCCCCGCATAAACGTTTAAGCCTTCAGCAGCATAAGAGGCGCGCTGAGCATTGGGTAGTGGTCACTGGCGCGGCAAAAGTAGTAAGCGGCTCTAAGCTTTCCTTGGTGAGCAGTAATCAAAGTATTTATATACCAAAAGGCCGGAAACACCGTTTAGAAAATAATACGAATCAGCCGCTTAGAATTGTGGAAGTGCAAACCGGCAGCTACCTGGAAGAGGATGATATAGAAAGATTTGAGGATGATTTTAAAAGATGAAAAAATTCTTAATCATCAATCCCTTTGGCATAGGGGATGTTTTGTTTACTACTCCGGTAATCAGGGCACTTAAAGACAGGTACCCTGATAGTTTTATCGCTTATTGGTCGAACTTTCGGGTTAAGCCGATTCTTGAAAATAACCCCGGAATAAATAAGATTTTTACCGGGTCGCGCGGAGACCTTAAGAAAATTTATCAGGAATCATTTTTTAAGGGTTT
>JAHFFR010000019.1:9173-23345 GCA_023247825.1 Candidatus Omnitrophota bacterium | reverse complement strand
TTAAGTTTTACCAGCCCCTGCTCAAGGTTAAATATGATGATTTTAACAAGCGTTTAAATGACCTGGATTCATTATTAAGGATTGCCGAGCGCTATAAAACAGTCGAGCAATTCTTGGTAGATATGGCTTTAGAGCCTCCGGAAAGGATGATTGTCGAGCCGGGAAGAAAAGATAGTGATGATGCCCTGCTTACTTTATCAACCATACATTCGGCAAAGGGGCTGGAATGGCATACGGTATTTTTAATCTATGTTGCCGAGGGGCACCTGCCGTCTTATTTATCCTTGGAAACAGAGGATAAGGTTGAAGAGGAGCGCAGGCTGTTTTATGTTGCCTCTACCCGCGCAAAGATGAACCTGTTTTTATTAAAACCGCACATTGACCGCTCTCCGCGCAGTTTCATGGATGGCGGCGGTTCAATATTTACGCAGGTTTCGCGTTTTTTAGAGCAGGGCGGCCTGCTTAAAAAGTTTGTAGATGTGCAGGGCGCAGGCGGTTCAGATGAGCTGGATGATATAGGATTAGAAGATATCATTGGGGAAAAAAGGAATAAGAATAAAGCTTTTTTTGAAACTATCGAAGAATACTTTCGTGATGAATAAAGCAGGAGCAAAACCCCTTATTTTGTCTTGAGATAAGCATAGAATTGTGTTAAAATTTTTATTATGATTATCAGCCAATTAAAGCCGCTGGATGAATTGTTATCCAGCCTTAAAGAGTATAAAAAAATATTCTTAGTGGGCTGCGGGGAGTGCGCAACAGCTTCTAAGAGCGGCGGAGAGCCTGAGGTCCTTAAAATGAAGCAGGATCTCGAGGCAGCCGGAAAGATTATTACCGGCCATTGTATCCCGTCTGCGCCCTGCGTAGCAGCTAAGCTTAAGGCTGAATTAGCCAAAAATATAAAGTCCTTAAGCCAGGCAGAAGCAGTTTTGGTTCTAGCCTGCGGTTTAGGGGTGCAGTCCTTTAAGGATAATGACCGTATGAATCTGGCGGTTTTTCCCGCCTGCGATACTTTATTCGGCGCGGTTATGGATGCCCAGGGTAACTTTTTTGAAAAATGCTCGATGTGCGCGGAGTGCATCCTGGATGAAACCGCGGGCATTTGCCCGATTACGCTTTGCCCCAAGAGCCTGCTAAACGGGCCATGCGGCGGGGTAAACAAAGGGAAATGTGAAGTAGACAGCGATAAAGATTGCGCGTGGGTTTTAATCTACAAAGAATTAGAGAAAAACAAGAAATTGGAATCATTAAAAAAAATTCGGGAGCCCAAAGACTTTAAGAAAACAACCAGGCCGCATAAATTAATAATGAAATAATATGGCAGAGCAGCTTCCTTACAGCGAAAAAGTCATGGATCATTTTACCAACCCGCGCAATGTCGGCGAGATTCCCGATGCCAGCGGGATAGGCACCGTCGGAAACCCTGTCTGCGGCGATGTAATGAAGATGTATTTAAAAATAGAAAATGAAATAATCACCGATGTAAAATTTAAGACTTTTGGCTGCGGCGCGGCGGTAGCGACCAGCTCAATGGTTACCGAGATGGTTAAAGGCAAGCCGATTGCCGAAGCATTAAAGATTACCAATAAAGCGGTTGCCGAGGCATTAGGAGGCCTGCCTGCGATTAAGATGCATTGTTCGGTTTTAGCCGAGGAAGCCCTGCGTTCGGCGTTAAAAGATTATTATAAAAAACAAGGTAAAGATGCCCCGTTTGAAGATAAAGCCCATACCCACGAAGGGGAAACTTGTTTGTAAGGCGAGTTATGTTGACAAAGGCTCAAATACGTAGTAAAATTCTTTTAAGATTAAAAATACAGAAGGAGGAAGACCGAAACCGAAAAAGTAAGCTCATTAAAGATAAACTTTTAAGGAATAAGGTTTTTAAAAAAGCGAAGATAGTGATGTTTTACATCGCTTTTGGCGGTGAAGTAAATACTGAAGAAATGATTAGGGAAGCAAAAAAAGCCGGCAAGCTTATATGCGCGCCGGTTTACAGAAAAGATAAAGAAACTATGCAGCCAGCTATATTCCAAGACCACGCTAAATTAAAAAAAGGGCCTTATGGCGTTTTAGAGCCTGTAATAGAAGCTTATGTTTTGCCAAAAGACCTGGACCTTGTTATTGTTCCCGGGCTCGCTTTTGATAAAAAAGGCAGGCGCCTGGGGCGCGGCAAAGGCTGTTATGACCGTTTCTTGCCCACACTTTCTGAAAATTCATCTTCCATAGGCCTGGCTTTTGATTTCCAGGTCTTACCCCTAGTCCCCACCGGCAAGCATGATGTAAGCGTCAATAAAATTATCTTCTCTTAAAACTCCTAAAAAAGTTTAACAACTAAGGTTAAAACGGAGGAAGAGAAATGATTCTTAATATAGTGGTGTTTATATTTATTGCTTTAGCCGCCGGCTATAGCGGTTATTTCCTAAGAAAATATATCGCGGAGAAAAAATTAAAAAGCGCTGAGGCCGAGGCAGAGCATATCTTAGAGGCAGCCAAAAAAGAGATTCAGGATAAGCGCCGGGAAGCAGAACTGGAGGCCAAAGACCTTCTCTACCGCATGCGCCAGGATTTTGAGCGCGAAGTTAAAGACCGTAAGGCCGAGATAGTAAATCTTGAGAAAAGATTATCGCAAAAAGAAGAAAATATTGACCGCAGGATTGACCTTTTAGAGAAGAAGGAAAAAGAGATTGACCTGCGCAATGATAATCTTAAAAAACAGGAAGAATCTTTGAAGTCAAAAGATAATCAATTGCATGCTTTAGTTGCCGAGGAAAAAGAAAGACTGCAGAAAATTTCTTCTTTATCGGCTGAAGAGGCAAAACAGATTTTGCTTGCCCGCCTTAATGAAGAGTTGAATAATGAAAAGGCGGTGTTCATCAGGCGCCAGGAAGAAGAGGTGCGTAATACTGCGGATAAAAAGGCCCGCGAGATTTTAAGCCTGGCTATCCAGCGCTGCGCAGCGGAGCATACCGCCGAATCAACTGTAAGCGTGGTAACCTTGCCTAACGATGAAATGAAGGGCAGGATTATCGGCAGGGAAGGCAGGAATATCCGCGCTTTAGAAATGGCGACCGGAGTGGATGTAATTATTGATGATACGCCGGGTGCAGTTACCTTGTCGGGATTTGATGCTGTGCGCCGGGAAATCGCCCGCCTGAGTTTAGAGAAGCTTATCTCCGACGGAAGGATCCATCCCGGCCGGATCGAAGAAATTGTGGAAAAAACCAAAAAAGAAATGGACGAGAAAATCAAGGAAGAGGGGGAGCGGGCTGCTTTTGAGGCGGGGGTCAACGGCCTGCATCCTGAAATAATTAAGCTTTTAGGCCGGCTTAAGTACCGCACCAGTTACGGCCAGAATGCCTTACAGCATTCAAAAGAAGTTTCCTTCTTGTTAGGGATAATGGCTTCGGAGTTGGGGCTTGACTTTAAATTAGGCCGCAGGATCGGGCTTTTGCATGATATCGGTAAAGCTGTAGACCATCAGGTTGAAGGCACTCATGCCAAACTCGGCGCGGAGCTTGCGAAAAAATATAATGAAAGCACGGAGGTTGTTGCGGCAATTGAATCGCACCATGAAGAAGCCCAGCCGCAGAGCCTGTACGCGGTTTTAGCCGTAGCTGCTGACGCAGTCAGCGCGGCACGCCCCGGAGCGCGAAGGGAAACTCTCGAGATATATGTTAAGCGCCTGGATAAATTAGAATCAATCGCCAATCTCTTTAAAGGCGTAGAAAAATCTTTTGCTATTCAGGCAGGCCGCGAGATCCGTGTAATCGTGCAGCCGGAAAAAATAAATGATAATGAAGCAGTTACCCTGTGCAGGGATATACGGAAAAAGATTGAGGAAGGGATGGAGTACCCCGGGACTATAAAGGTTACGGTAATCCGCGAGATGCGTACTATCGATTACGCTAAATAAGAGATGAAAATACTTTTTATCGGAGATGTTGTCGGCGCGCCCGGAAGAGAGGCAATTAAAAAATTAGTTGCCCCGTTAAGGCAGGATGAAAGAATAGATTTTGTAATTGCCAATGCGGAAAATGCTTCCGGCGGCTCAGGGATTACCTTAAAGGTTGCTACCGAGCTTTTTTCTTCAGGAGTGGATGTGCTTACCTCCGGAGACCATATCTGGAAAAGGCCCGAGATTTTCGAGCTGATTAACCGTGAGGAAAGAATCTTGCGGCCGTTAAACTTTCCAAGCGGCGCGCCCGGCCGCGGGGCAAATGTTTTTAAAGCTAAAAACGGAATTAAGGTCGGAGTAATTAATGTTAATGGGCGGGTATTTATGGATGCCCTTGAATGCCCTTTTAAAACTGCGCTTATTGCCTGTGAAAAACTGGCAGAAGAAACTAAGATTATTGTATTGGATATGCACGCGGAAGCTACTTCTGAGAAGGTGGCTTTAGGCTGGTATCTTGACGGCAAGGTTTCTGCTATTTTAGGCACGCATACGCATATTCAGACTGCCGACGAAAAAATCCTGCCCAAAGGTACTGCTTATATAACTGATGTGGGTATGACCGGGCCGTATGATTCGGTAATCGGCAGAAGGGCAGAAGATGTACTCACTCGTTTTTTAAGTTCTATCCCGGTTAGGTTTGAAGTTGCTGAAGGCGATATTCAGCTGCATGGGGCGCTTGTCGAAATAGATGAGTTAACCGGCCGCGCGATTACGATCTCAAGAATACAGAAAAAGCTTAGTGAATAAAAGGCAGCTAATTATGCGATATCGAGTTTTATTATCCGTTATCTTTTTGCTATTTTTTTTAGGCAATCCTTGTTTTGCCCAAAATCCCGATGAATTGGAATATAATCTAGACCTGAATTCGCCTACCGTCAGCCTTCCTAAAATATATAAACCCAGCATTGATTTAAGCGGCAGAGGCAGCCATCATGATATGACCGTGCCGCAGACATTAGCGGCAAAAGACGCCCTGGCTTCCTGGCAGGCAGATTTAGGTTTTGGTAATTTTTACCGTATTCAATATAATCTCTGGGAGATCCAGCAGCTAGCTCGTGATAAGCCCGCGCAGGAAAAACTTCTGGCTAATTATGAAGAGGTTATTAAAAAAATAAACGATGGCGGCGGGACGGTTATCCTTGATTTATTCGGTACCCCTTATGGCTTAGGAAGAGTCCTTGATAAAAACAGCCCTCCGCACAATTTAAAGGCTTATAAAGAGCTCGTCAAAAATACGATCCGTAAATTAAGCTGCGAGCAAAAATATAATATTTGGTATGAAGTATGGAATGCCCCGGATCAGGGGGATTTCTTTTTAGGGGAAAGGTCCGAGTATCTTAACCTCTATCGGGCCGCGGCTGAAGCGGTAAAAGAATTGCGCCAGGAGGCCAAAATACATATACCTTTAGGCGGGCCTTCGGTAACCAGCTGGTTCAGGAATATTGAACCCAATAATATACTTTTCCCTGAGCGCAGCCTGATTTATGAGCTGATAAAATATTGTTACAGTTACCGGCTGCCCCTGGATTTTATTTCATGGCACGCCTATTCAAGCGACCCGCAGGAGGAGAAACAGGATACTATTTATAACAAGCCTCCCGCGCAGCTTATCCGCGAGTGGTTAAGCTATTTTCATTTTGACAATAATATTCCGCTAGTTATCGATGAATGGAATTTTGACGGCCCGGCCAATATTTTATCGGAAAGAGGAAAGAGCGCTTATATTTCTGCCAGCTATATCCCTGCCCGGCTTAAAAACATGTATGAAGCGAAGATAGATTATCAGGCCTATTTTTGCCTTGAAGATTTTGGAGGCAACAAGGCCGGGGCAAACAGGAACCTCGGTATTAATTCATTCGATATTGCTCATCCGGATTCCAAGAGTTATCCCAAAGCAAATTATAATGTTTTTCGGATGCTCGGGCTTTTGGGGCAGGATTTATTTGCTGCCGGCATTAATGATGAATTTACGGGGATAATTTCTACCAAATCTCCGGATTATTTTGCCTTACTTATTTATAATTATATAGACCAGCAGGCGGCAATGAATTATTTATCCCGCAATATAGTTTATCTAAACAGCGCGGAAAGAAAGGCAGCCTTAAATATAATTAAGTCTGATAGGATGGAGAAAATCCTTTCCGGCCAGTTGGATATAGCAACCCTGCGTTTAAGCGCCAAACCTAAAGGTATGCTTGGCCGCGCAATTGAGTTAAATAACCTGGTGAAAAGATTTTCCAAGGATAGCCGCAAAATAAAAATTTCCCTGAAAGGTTTAAAAGATACATATGTTCTTGCTAAATATACGGTTGATAATAATTGTTCCCGGGATTGCGAATTTAAGCCAAGCGCAGATAAAGATATAGATTTTAGCCAGGGGTATATTGAAACAGTGGAAGCAAGCCCTTATTCAGTGCAGCTTTTTGTTTTTAAGAAAAAGCTCCAACCGCCTCTAGCGGTGCCTTCTGCGGCTTCTGTTAGTGAAAGCCAAACTGCGGCCCCGCAACCTGAAGTAAAGCCTGAAGTCAAACTGGAAGTAAAGCCCGAAGACAAGCCCGAAGTAAAGCCCGTCCCTAAAGAGGAAAAAAGTGCAGAAACCAAATAAGCATATTTATACTGTTTCCGAAATTACCGGGGTAATTAAAGGCCTGCTAGAAGATAATGTCGGTGAAATCTGGCTGGAAGGCGAAATTTCTAATTTTAAGGCCGCCTCTTCCGGGCACTTTTACTTTTCGCTTAAGGACCAGAACTCAATAATTTTGGCGGCGATGTTTGCCAATGCCAATAAGGGGTTAAAGTTTAAGCTTGAGGACGGGTTAAAGGTTATTTGTTTCGGCAAGATCGATGTTTACGGGCCGCGCGGCCAGTATCAGATTATCGTAGAAAGGATTGAGCCTAAAGGAGTAGGAGCCCAACAGCTGGCTTTTGAACAACTGAAGAAAAAATTAGCCCAGGAGGGGCTTTTTGATTTAAGCCATAAAAAGCCGCTGCCTAAAATGCCTTTTTCCGTCGGCATAGTTACTTCAGCTCAAGGAGCAGCGGTGCGCGATATCCTGCAAATCCTTAAGAAAGGAGCGCCGTGTGTAGATCTGGTTTTGCGTTCTGTGCGCGTGCAAGGTGAGCAGGCAGCCGGTGAAATATTCGAGGCTATAGAGGATTTAAATAATTTTGGCAAATTAGATTTAATCATTGTCAGCCGCGGCGGGGGAAGCACAGAGGATCTTTGGTCATTTAATGAGGAGATCGTTGCGCGCGCAATCTATAATTCCGGGCTTCCGGTAATTTCCGCGGTTGGGCACCAGATTAATACTACTTTATCGGATTTAGTGGCGGATGTTTTTGTAGAAACCCCGTCAGCCGCGGCAAAGATCATCGTTGATAAAAAAAATGCTTTATTGGCAGAGCTTGCCGGTTTCAGGCATGAGCTTGATTTTTCGATCAATGATGCCATTGGTAATTTAGAAAACAGGCTTACTGCCCTTACACATACCCTTAAAAGCCCGTTAGACCGGTGTTTAGAAAGACAGCAACAGATGGATGAATTATCCTCCGAATTAAATTACAATATACGGCATTTTCTGGAGCTGGCTTTCCAGCGCAGCAATTCATTAGTCCAGCAGCTGGAGGCATTAAGCCCATTATCCATATTATCGCGCGGCTATAGCTTAACTATGCTTATGCCTCAGGAGTCAATTATTAAAGATATCTCCCAGATAAAAGCAGGGGATAAATTAAAAACAGCCTTAAATAAAGGCGCATTTATCAGTTTAGTAGAGGAGGTCTTTGATGACGAAAGAAAAATCAACATTTGAGGAAGATTTAAAAAAGCTGCAGAAGATTGTCGAGGAGCTCTCCAGCGGAAAAATTACTTTAGGCGAGTCGCTTAAAAAGTATGAGGAGGGAGTAAAGATTGCGCAGTCCTGCTCATTTGCCCTGGCTGCGGCGCAGCGCAAAGTGGAGCTGCTGATGAAAAAAGACGGTAAGCTCTCCTTAGAGAAATTCGATGACTCTGACGCAGAAGAAAAATAAAATATGTTTTTAGAAAAAATAAATTCTCCCGTAGACCTGAAAAAATTAACCATAGTTGAGCTTGGCACCCTTGCGGCAGAGATACGCAGCAGGTTAATTGAGGTTGTTTCCCAAAACGGCGGGCATCTTGCTTCCAGCCTTGGCGCGGTAGAAATAATTATCGCCCTGCATTATTGCCTGGATGCCCCCAGGGATAAAATTATTTTTGATGTGGGGCATCAGGCATACGCGCATAAAATATTGACCGGCCGGAACGTTAATTTTTCCACACTCAGGCAATTCGGGGGATTAAGCGGTTTTCCTTCGAAAAGCGAATCGGTTTATGATCCTTTTACCAGCGGCCACAGCTCAAACGCGGTTTCTCTGGGGCTGGGCCTTGCTGCTGCCCGCGATCTTTTGCCCAAAGAAGAGCAGTTTAGGGTTATATCTGTGATTGGGGATGGGTCATTAAGCGGCGGACTTTGTTTTGAAGGTTTAAATAATGCGGGCCACCTGAAAAAAGACATCTTAGTGGTTTTAAACACCAACGAATTAAGTATTGCCCCTAATGTCGGGGCAATCAGCAACTATTTAAATAAGATTATTTCCCTGCCGGTTTACAACCGGTTTCATAATAATGTCGAGAATTTTCTAAAAACCCGCGTTCCGCGCGGAAGCCGCCTGATAAAGCTTATGGCGAAATTCGAAGAAGGGATAAAAGGGCTGTTTGTCCCGGGGATGTTATTTGAAGAGCTGGGATTCCGTTATTTTGGCCCTATCGACGGGCATGATTTGAATAAATTGATCTCCACTTTAAAAAATATTATGGAGATCAAAGGCCCCCGGATTTTACACGTCGTGACCAAGAAAGGCAAGGGTTGTGAGTTTGCCGAGAATAACCCGGTAAAGTTCCACGGGATCGGCTGTTTTGATATAAATACAGGCGAAGTTGAAGTTAAGAAATCTTCATCGGGCTTAAAAAGTTATACTCAGATATTTGGCGATAAATTAGTGCAGCTGGCAGAAAAAGACAGCCGGATTGTGGCGATTACCGCGGCCATGCCGGAAGGGACCGGTTTGGATAAATTCCGGGATTGCTTTGCCGCCAGATTCTTTGATGTAGGGATTGCCGAGCCCCACGCGGTTTGTTTTGCCGCCGGCCTTGCCAAAGAAGGGTTTAAGCCGGTAGTTGCTATATATTCTACATTTTTGCAGCGCGCATACGACCAGATTATCGAAGAAGTTTCCTTGCAGGAGCTGGCGGTAATATTCGCTGTTGACCGGGCGGGAATTGCAGGAGAGGACGGGGTTACGCATCAGGGCATATTTGATATTGCTTATTTAAAAAGTATCCCGGGCCTGGTAGTGATGGCGCCTAAGGATGGAAGCGAGTTAGTCCAGATGCTGGAGTTTGCCGTAGGGTTGAATAAGCCGGTAGCCATAAGATATCCCCGCGCTAATGTTTCTTGTGAAAGTAATTTATCAGCCCCTTTGAAATTAGGCAAAGCAGAGTTAATTAAAGAAGGCAGGGATTTTACAATTATTGCTTTAGGTAGCATGGTTTTAATTGCTAAAGAAGCCGTTGAAATATTAACTAAGGAAGGGTTATCCGGAACTTTAATAAATGGCCGGTTTGCCGCGCCGATAGATATGGAATTAATTAAAAATATTTGCGCCAAGACAAAATTTATTTTTACGGCTGAGGAAGGGATAAGGGAGGCGGGTTTTGGCAGCGCGATTGCCCAGGAATTAGGCAGGCAGGTAGTGCGTATTGGTTTGCCTTCCGAATTTATTCCACATGGGCCGCGCGAGGTGCTTTTAGAAAAATACGGTTTAACTGCTGCGGGGATTGCCGCGGATATCCGCCGTAGAATAAAAAATAATGGCTAAGATTGTAATTAATCAGGATAGATGCAAAGGGTGCCTTTTGTGCGTAAGTTTTTGCCCCAAGGGTTTAATCAAGAAAAGCGCCAAATTAAATAAAAAGGGTTTAAATTTTGTGGAATTTGACTTAAATGGAGAGTGCATCGGTTGCATGCAGTGCGCGATAATCTGCCCGGATTGCTGTATAGAGGTGTATAAATAAATATGAAAAAAAGGAAAATATTAATTTCCGGTAATGAAGCGATTGCCGAAGGCGCGCTTGCGGCCGGGTGCAGCTTTTATGCCGGTTATCCGATCACTCCGCAAAATGAAATTATTACTTATATGGCTAAACATATGGTTAAGCCCGGCAGCGTGTTTATTCAGGCGGAGTCAGAGTTAGCCGCGATTAATATGGTTTATGGCGGTTGTGCCGCCGGGGCAAGAAGCATGACTTCATCCTCCAGCCCGGGAGCAAGCTTAATGCAGGAAGGAATATCTTATATCGCCGGCTCCCGGCTTCCCGCGGTAATCGTCAACATTATGCGCGGCGGGCCGGGTTTAGGCAACATTGCCCCTGCGCAATCGGATTATTTTCAGGCGACTCGCGGCGGGGGCCACGGAGATTATCGCTTGATAGTCCTGGCTCCCGGATCTGTGCAGGAGGCCTATGACCTTACGCAAACCAGTTTTGATTTAGCGGATAAATACCGCATTCCGGTCGAGATCCTGGGAGATGGAATTTTAGGCCAGATGATGGAGCCGGTGCAATTGTCCGTAAAAAAAATTAAACCCAATCCTCCAAAGAGCTGGGCGCTTTGCGGTTGTAAAGGAAGAAAGCCGAATATCGTTAAATCATTTTTCCTGGCCGAAGGGGCCTTGGAGGAATTTAATCTTAGCTTGCAGAAAAATTATGAGATTATCAGGAAAAAAGAAGCCCGCTACGAAGGCCTGTTTTTGCCTGATGCAAAAGTTATTCTGGTAGCTTATGGGACAATGGCGCGTATTGCTAAAAGTGCCATTATCCAACTAAGAAGCGCCGGTAAAAAAATAGGATTAATCCGGCCGATCTCCCTCTGGCCGTTTCCGCAGGGGCCTTTTAACGCAAAAAATAAAAAATTAAAATACCTGGTGGTTGAAATGTCCTACGGGCAGATGCTTGAAGATGTCCGATTGGCAGTCTGCGGCCGGCAAAAAATAGAGTTTCTCGGGCGTTCAGGCGGCGGAGTTCCCAGCGAAGAAGAGATTATTAACAAGGTTGAGAGAATACTATAATGGAAAAAATATTTACCCGCCCGGAGTCATTATATGACCTACCCACGCATTATTGCCCCGGCTGCGGCCATGGTATTGCGCACCGGTTGATTGCCGAGGTTGTTGATGAATTAGGCATCAGAGAGAAAACTATCGGTATCGCCCCGGTAGGCTGCGCCGTGGTTGCTTATGATTACTGGAATTTTGATTGCTCAGAGGCAGCGCATGGCCGGGCATTGGCAGTTGCTACCGGTATAAAAAGAGTGCATCCAAAAAACGTTGTTTTTACTTATCAGGGGGACGGGGATTTAGCCGCTATCGGCACCAATGAGACTATCCATGCGGCAAACCGGGGAGAAAACCTGACCGTGGTTTTTATTAACAATGCGGTTTATGGGATGACCGGAGGCCAGATGGCTCCGACTACGCTCTTGGGGCAAAAGACTTCTACGACTGTTGAGGGAAGGCAAAAAGAAAAGCACGGTTACCCGTTAAAAATTTCTGAAATGCTGGCCTTATTGCCGGGTGTGCATTATATTGAGAGGGTTTCCTTTCAGTCTCCCGGAGAAGTATTAAAAGCCAAGCGCGCAATTAAGCAGGCATTCCGGAACCAGATAAACAATCTGGGTTTTTCTTTGGTTGAGGTATTATCCCCTTGCCCTACTTATTGGGGGCTAAGCCCTAAAGAGTCATTGGATTGGATCAGGGATGTAATGCAAAAGGAATTTCCTCTGGGGAAAATTAAATGATTGAACGCATAATTATTGCCGGCAGCGGCGGCCAGGGAGTAATGCTTTTGGGCAAGGTTTTGGCTGAGACAGCCATACTTGAAGGTAAACAGGTTACTTATTTACCTGCCTATGGCCCGGAAGTGCGCGGAGGCACCAGCCATTGCATGGTAACTATTTCTAATAGAGAAATCGGTTCACCTTATATAGGCAAGGCGGATACGCTTATAATTTTAAATAACCCTTCTTTAGAAAGATTTAAGGGCAAAGTTAAAGATGGTGGTTTATTAATCCTTAATTCTTCTTTAGCTAAAATCTCGGCCCTTGCTAAAGTAAGGATATTGCAATTTCCGTTTACCGCTATCGCCATAAAATTAGGCAATATAAAAGTAGCTAATATGGCCGCATTAGGCTGTTATCTGGCGGCTAAGAAAATCATTAAGATTAAGAATGTGCTGAAGGTTTTTAAATTTATGGCTCCCGCGGGGAATTTAAAAATTTTAGAAATTAATCAACAGGCCTTAGCGGAAGGGGTAAGATTAAATCATGGTTAGAGTCAGATTCGCGCCTAGTCCGACGGGAAATTTGCATATTGGCGGGGGCCGCACCGCGCTGTTTAACTGGCTTTTTTCCCAGTCGCAGAAAGGTAAATTTATTTTAAGGATTGAAGATACGGATAGCCAGCGTTCCAAGAAAGAATTCGTTGATGAAATACTTTATAGCCTTAAATGGCTGGGGTTTAACTGGGATGAAATCTATTATCAGAGCGAGCGTTTTGACGTATACCGGAATTACGCGGATAAGCTGCTTAAAGCCGGCTTAGCTTATATTGAAAAATCACCCGTTGGCCGCGAGGCAATAATTTATAAGGTGCCTGCGCAGAAGATAAAAGTCAATGATTTAATCCGCGGGGCAATTGAGTTTGATTCCAGCCTGATTAAGGACCAGGTATTAATCAAATCCGACGGCACCCCGACCTATAACTTTGCCTGCGTGGTGGACGATGCCCAGATGAATATTACGCATATTATCCGCGGAGATGACCATATCTCCAATACCCCAAAGCAGGTTCTTCTCTATGAGGCTTTAGGTTTTAACCTTCCGTTTTTCGCCCACCTTCCTTTAATTATGGGTGTAGACGGAGGCAGGCTTTCTAAAAGGACAGGGGCAACCGCGATCAGCGATTACCGCAAGATGGGTTATTTATCCGAAGCCCTGTTAAATTATCTTCTCCTGCTTAGCTGGTCGCCCGGGGATAACCGCGAGCTGATTACGATCAATGAGGCGGTAAATTTATTTGATATAAAAAATATAAATAAGACCTCAGCTACCTTTGATTTAAAGAAATTAGACTGGATAAATAACCAATACCTTAAAACGGCTGATCCGGAAAAACTGGCAGACGAGCTTATCCCGCTTCTTGAGGCAAAGAATTATATAAACAAGGATAATTTTGACCGCCCGTATCTCTTGACCCTGGTAAAGTTATTCCAGGCAAGGCTTCCCCGGCTTAATGATTTTGTAGAATGGGCTGATTTTTTCTTCCTCGATCAGCCGGTAATGGATGAGGCGGCGGTGAAAAAATATTTGGCAGAGGATTTATCAAAAGAACTCGGGCTTTTCGTTCAAAGGCTGGATACCTTGGCGGATTTTAATATTATTAATATTGAGGCCAGTTTCCGGGAATTAACTGTCCAGCTTGGTATCGAGGCAAAAAAATTAATTCATCCGGTACGCGTTGTCCTTACCGGTAAAACTATCGGCCCGGGGCTATTTGAAGTAATTTATTATCTGGGGAAAGAGCGCAGCAAGAAAAGGCTGTTGAAATGGGTTAGAAATTAGGGACAGCGGCTATTTATTTTTAATTAAAAATAAATAGCCGCTGTCCCTTGAATTTAGTAGCAAATATATGTTATAGTTAATTAGTAAAGGTCAGGTTAAAAGGCGAGGGGTAAACTACCAGCGGGCAGGCAATGCCCAGAAGTCAAAGCCAATAAAATTTCCCCTTGCCTTTTCTCTTTTATCCCATATTATATATATGGGTTTCTTTATAATAGCAGCAAGTGTATAAAAGTAAGTATGCGCCTCTGCGCAGGTGGGAGATGATGGTTAAAAAGTCATTTTTGTTAGTTATTCTTTTTGCTTTCTTGGCTAGCGGCTGTACTTTAATCAAAGGAGCAGGCGGTGCCGCTGTCGGATTTAGCCAGGGTGCAGTAGCAGGGGTCAAGGAAGGTTTTGATGAGGATGTCAATTTTATTAACAAAGCTGATAACTGGGCAAATGATACTGATAGCTGGGTAAAAAAAGCTGATAACTGGATTAAGGATAATCTTTGGTAATATCTTAAATTAATAACTAATTAGT
>JAHFFR010000019.1:0-9073 GCA_023247825.1 Candidatus Omnitrophota bacterium | reverse complement strand
GATGTCAATTTTATTAACAAAGCTGATAACTGGGCAAATGATACTGATAGCTGGGTAAAAAAAGCTGATAACTGGATTAAGGATAATCTTTGGTAATATCTTAAATTAATAACTAATTAGTTCCCGCCCCTTTACAGTTTCCTAAAATCAGATATAATTAATGCGTAAATTATTCGCGTATTATTGCCCTGTCGTCTAATGGTAGGACACAAGATTCTGGATCTTGTTATCATGGTTCGAGTCCATGCGGGGCAGCCAACAGGAGGTCTTAGATATGTTCAATTTATTGATAAAAGGCGGCCCGGTAATGATCCCTATAATTCTAGGGTCAATTTTTGGCCTGGCAATAGTATTGGAAAGGCTTTGGGTTTTTAGAAGCTTAAAATCCATTAATAACCATGAATTCGCGCAGAAAATTTTTAGGGTGATAAAAAGCAATAATTTTTCCGAGGCGCTTGAGCTTTGTGAAAAGAATATCTATTTTCCCATAGCGGCAGTCCTTAAAATAGGGATAGAAAGGCGGTCTTTAGCTCCGGAAAGATTGGAGAAAGTGTTAGAGCAGGTAGGGAACAACCAAATTCATAAACTGGAAAAATACCTGGGGTTTCTGGCGACTATTATCGCCATAGAGCCCCTATTGGGTTTTCTGGGGACGATTACCGGGCTTATCCGGGCCTTTATGTCCTGGGAGCATGCCGGAGCAAACATCACGGTTAATGCCCTTGCCGGAGGTATTTATGAGGCAATGATTACTACTGCCGCAGGGCTTATTGTCGCCATACCGCTATATCTTATTTATAATTATTTTATCAACCGTATAAAATACGTTGCCAATGATCTTAATAATTATGCGATCCAGCTGATAGAAATCCTTTCGGAAGGAAAGAGTTGGCAACTAAGTGATAAAAAATGAAAATTTCCGGTAAGCGTAATTATATGTTAAGCCTTGAATCCGTAGCGATGACGGATATTGTGCTTAATATGTTTATCTTCTTCTTCATATCTTTCAGCCTGCTTTATACTTTTGAGCCTTTTCGCGCGCAGAAACTGGAAATAAAACTTCCTAAAGCGTCAAACACAACTCCGATGGGCGAAGAAGAGCAGTTGTCCGTTACTTTAACCAATGAGGGAGCGCTTTATCTGGGTAAAGAATTAACCACCGCGAAAGAACTCAAAGACAGGATCTATTCAAGGTATAAAAATAACCCCCGCCTTACGGTAGTCTTGCGCGCAGACAGGCTTGTGCGTTTTAAGCAGGTTGTAAATATCCTGGATATTTTAAGCGGATTGGGTATAACCAGGCTTAATATTGCGGCTGTGCAGGAATAGTATCAGGTTCCGGATAAATTTAAATCAACCACGCGTCTGGCCTTTAACCCGCTTAGCCTGTCGTCAAAATAGGTAACTGTAACCGGGTCTGACTGCAGGATATCGGAGAGGGAAATTGAATCCGTGCCTTTGCTCATAATTGTGTCCCTGGTAATTTTTATATTAATTTCATCGGCATCAGTATTAAAAGCAGGATAATAACGCAGGGTAATTGTGGAGCCGACCCAATCCAGGTCAGCTACGCTGCCGGAAATAGTTTTTTCTTCGGTTTCTTCGGCTCTTAAAGCCGGCGCAAGTAATAAAATTATCAGTAATAAAGCAGTCCGTATTTTCATCGTAATATTATTATACTGCATAAAACCAGGATTACTATGGAAAAATCCTAAAAAGAGCAAATATCAAAAAATGAAGATTAGATGATGGTAAACAAAAAAAACTCTAAAAATATCCAAGGCCTTTCCGAAGAGCACGCCTTAGAAGACTTAAAAAAATACGGTTATAATGAAATTCCTTCCCAAAAAAAGCGCAATATCCTTTTGATATTTTTTACCGTAGTAAAAGAGCCGATGCTGCTTTTGTTAATCGGAAGCGGATTGATCTATCTATTTTTAGGGGAGGCAACAGATGCCCTGATGCTGCTTTCCTTTGTTTTGGTTGTAGTGGGCATTACTTTCTATCAGGAAAGAAAAACTGAAAGGACTCTTGAGGCCTTGCGCGACCTTTCAAGCCCAAGGGCCTTGGTTATTCGGGATGGAACGCAGAAAAGAATTGCCGGCCGTCAAGTAGTCAAAGATGATATTATTATCCTCAAAGAAGGCGATCGCGTACCCGCCGACGCTTCAGTTTTATCCTGCTCTAATTTATTAATTGACGAATCCCTGTTAACCGGCGAGTCTATGGCTGTGCGTAAATCTGAATGGGATGGGCATGATACAGCTAAGAACCCGGGAGGCGATGACCTTCCTTTTGTTTATTCCGGGACGCTGGTTGTGCAGGGCTGGGGCGTGGCAAAGGTTAGCTCTATCGGAACGCAAACTGAAATGGGTAAAATCGGCCGCGCCTTGCGGGATATCCGCCAAGAAGACACCCTGTTACAGAAAGAAATAAGAAAAATTGTGCGTAATTTTTCTATTGCCGGCCTGACACTTTGCTTATTGGTAACGGTTATTTACGGTCTGTCCCGAAGCGATTGGCTAAATGGAATTCTTTCCGGCCTGACCTTGAGCATGGCTATGCTGCCTGAAGAGTTTCCGGTAGTTTTAATTATATTCCTTACTTTAGGAGCCTGGAGAATTTCCAAAAACCAGGTCCTTACCAGGCGCACCCCGGCTATAGAAACCTTGGGGGCTGCAACGGTCTTGTGCACGGATAAAACAGGAACGCTCACCCTTAATGCTATGCGCTTAAATGCGTTATGCGTTAATGGTATCCAATATGATGTTGATGTCAAAAGATCCAATACCCTGCCGGAAGAAGTGCATGACCTTATAGAGTATGGTATTTTAGCCAGCCAGAAGGATCCATTTGATCCGATAGAAAAAGAAGTAAAACGTTTGGGTGAATTTTACCTGTCAGGCTCTGAGCATATTCATAATAACTGGAAGATTATAAGAGAGTATCCTTTATCGAAGCACCTGCTTGCTTTGTCTCATGTCTGGGAATCTCCGGATAAGCAAAATTATATTATTGCCACAAAAGGCGCCCCCGAAGCAGTTACCGACCTCTGCCATTTTAATAAAGAGCAGCATGCAGGATTAGTCAGATGCATAGAAGAGATGGCTGACCGGGGGTTGCGCGTTTTAGGGGTAGCCAAAGCAACTTTTAGAAAAAAAGAGCTTCCGGATTTACAGCATGATTTCGTATTTAAGTTTGTTGGCTTGCTGGGGTTTATTGATCCGGTGCGGCCGGCTGTTCCTTCCGCTATTACGGAAGCCTATGAAGCAGGGATGCGCGTAGTTATGGTTACCGGTGATTACCCCGGCACTGCTATCAATATTGCCAGGGAGATCGGCTTAAAGAACCCCACGGCCTATATTACCGGGCAGGAGTTAGAGGGCATGAGCCGCGCTGAGCTTAAAGAGAGAATAAAAACAATTAATATATTTGCCCGGGTGGTCCCTGAGCAAAAACTGTTTATTATCGATGCGTTAAAAGCGAACAGCGAGGTCGTGGCAATGACCGGAGACGGGGTTAATGATGCCCCGGCGCTAAAATCAGCCAATATCGGCATTGCCATGGGAGAACGGGGCACTGATGTCGCGCGCGAGGCCTCGGCGCTGGTTTTGCTCAATGATGATTTCTCATCGATAGTAGGCGCGGTAAAGCTCGGAAGAAGGATCTTCGATAATTTAAAAAAGGCAATAGCTTATATTTTTGCGATACATGTGCCGATTGCCGGGATGTCATTTCTACCGATTTTATTTAATTTACCGATAGCTTTATTACCGGCGCACATTGCTTTTTTGGAATTAATTATTGATCCGGCATGCTCCACGGTTTTTGAGGCCTGCCCGGAAGAAAAAAATATCATGAAGAAGCCGCCGCGTAATTTAGGCGAATCATTATTTGGCAGGAAAACTTTTATTTTTAGCCTCCTGCAGGGCCTTGGCATATTAGTGGTTGTGTTTTTAGTATTTATACTGGCGCTATATTTAAAGAAGGGAGAGCTGGAAGCGCGTACCTTATCTTTTGCCACTTTAGTATTTGCCAATGTAATGTTAATTATAACCAATCTTTCATGGTCTAAGAATTTAACGGGTATTATTAAGTTAAAGAATAAGGCCTTATGGCTGGTAGCCTCAATAGCAATCGGCGCCTTGTTTTTAGTCATTTATCTTCCGGCGCTGCGCGTTCTTTTCCATTTCTCGGTTTTGTCCGGGTTTGATTTGTTAATTGCTTTTGCCAGCGGTATTGCAAGTTTGCTGTGGTTTGAAGGTTTTAAAGCGCTGGGCAAGAGGAAAGCAGGGGTAGTATAATGCTGTTGATTTTTACGGTACTAATTTTTATCCGCCCTTTTATTTCTTCGCTGGCCTTTCCCTGCCTAAACTTTATTTACACCACCTTGCTCCTATTTTTTCTGTCCGCGTATATAATTTATAAAAAGCCGCCGTTTTCGAAAATCCACGCCTTAATCCGGCCGGTTGTTTTATTTATTCTGGCGTTAGCTGTTTCCACAGTTTTCTCTCAAAATAGGCAAAATAGTTTATTAGAACTCCATAAGTATACAGGAGGGGTGATTTTATTTTTTATTGCCGCTTCTTTTTCCGAAAAAGACAGGTCATTAACCATACGGGTAATTATTTTTGCAGGGCTGGTTATCAGTTTTCTGGCAATATATCAATATTTTTTTGGTTTCAGGGATCTCCTGGATTATTTATCAAATAATAAACTCCAATCTATTTTTGTTTCAGATTATCTTGCCAGCAGAAGGGTCTTTGTGCCATTTGTGACCCCGGGTATCCTGGGGGGATATCTGGCGATGCTCATCCCGCTGTTTCTGATTGACAAAAATCGGGTTTGGCCGGTTATCCCGGTATTGCTTGCCCTTTTTCTTACTAGATCCCTAGGGGCTTTTTTAAGCCTGTTTTGCGTATTATTTATTTATCTTTGCGCGCAAAGGAAATTAAAAAAAGGCGCTGTTTTTTACCTTCTCGGCTTATTTATATTGATAGCCATTATTTTTATCCTGCGTTCTCTAACGCAGAAAGAACATATCCAGCCGGTATTTTCTACGGTAATGAGATTTAGCTATTGGAGGGATACTTTAGGGGTAATTAAAGGGCATCTTTTGACAGGCGTAGGGCCGGGAAATTTCAATTTGAAAATAAGCCGCTATGCCCACAATTCTTATCTGCAGATTTGGGCTGAGATGGGAATTTTGGGTTTATTTTCATTTCTTTGGATCGTGTATTCAGCCGTTAAGCCTTGCTTTAAAAATCAGGCCGTTGACCTGCTTGCCGCAAGCGCGGTATTTTTAATCCATAATTTTTTAGATTTTACGTTTTTCCTGCCCGAAGTGGTTTTTATCTGGTGGGTAATCTTAGGATTGCTGGTTGCCCAATGCCGGCAGGCATGATAGAATTATTCAAAGAGCCAAGATTTGCGGACCTGTTTATAGAATGCCCAAAATTAACCTTCTCTATCTCATCACCAAACTGGAATTAGGGGGTGCCCAGAGGCAATTATTAAGCTTGATCGCTGGCTTGGATAAAGAAAGATACAATATTTTTTTATTCACCGCCAGGGATGGCTTATTGGTTAATGAAGCCTCAGCGATAAAGGGGTTAGTTTTAAAGAGGTCGAGGTTTCTGGAGCGGCCGATTAATATCTTTAAGGACATTTTGGCTCTTGTTGAAATCCGCAGTTTTATTAAAAAAAACAGGATCCAAATAGTCCACACGCATAGCTCTAAAGCAGGAATTTTGGGCCGGATTGCGGCAAAATCAGCAAAGATAAAAATTATTATCCATACTGTCCACGGCTGGAGTTTTCATGATTGTCAGCCCGGAATTGTTAACTATTTTTATCTATTACTGGAAAGACTCTGCGCAGCTTTTACCGGCAGAATAATTGCAGTTTCTAATTCTGATAAAGAGAAGGGGCTAAAAAATTTAGTTGGCAGAGAGAAACAGTATACTATAATTAGGTACGGGATAAATGGCAGTGAATTCAGGAACAGGCCTGAGCGCAATGCAGCCAGGCGAACTCTAGGGTTAAATGAAGCCGACCTGGTAGTCGGGATGGTTGCCTGTTTTAAGCCCCAGAAATCACCCTTGGATTTTATAAGAATAGCAAGCGGCATTAAGAAGGGTATTCCGAACGCTAAATTTATTATGGCAGGGGATGGCCTGTTGCGTAAGAAAGCTCGCGCCCTGATAAAGAAACTTGATTTAGAGGGCAAAGTTATCTTAGCTGGCTGGCGCAATGATATACCTTTAATTTTGGCCGCTTTGGATATTTTCGTGCCGACTTCATTATGGGAGGGTTTGCCGATAGCGGTTTTGGAAGCCATGGCCGCAGGGGTGCCGGTAGTTGCTACTGACACCGGAGGAATCAGAGAGATAGTAGAGAATGGTAAAACAGGTTATTTGGTCGGGGTGCGCGACAGGCAATCCATGCAAAATCGGATAGAGGAGCTGTTAAGAGACAGCCAAAAGAGAGATGAATTTGTGATGCTCTCTAGAGACAGGGCCAGTTCCGAAGAATTTTTATTGAGTAAAATGGTCAAAGATACTGAAGAAACATACTTTAATTTATAGGGAGAAAACCTCGATGCTTAAATACGGAGTTATTTTTACCGCTGCCTTAACCTTTGGTATAGTTTTCACATTCCTGCTGGCAAAAATTTCTTTGAAATATAAGATACTTAAATCCGGGAATATTCCGCTCGTCGGCGGCTTAGGGATAGGCCTGGCTTTTATTCTTTCTCTAAGCTTGGGCATCTATATGTTTAATCTGGCTAAGCTCAAGATACCGGCAATAGCAGGTGCCTGCCTGTTTATGTTAATTCTAGGCGTAGTTGATGATTTAAAAGAATTGTCAGTGGCGCAGAAATTCCTGGGCCAATCATTCTGCGCGGTTTTATTGATCCTCTTTGGGATAAGAACCGAGATCATGCATCTTGGTTTTTGGCTAAACGCCATAATTACTTTTTTCTGGATTTTGGGCATAACCAATGCTTTTAATCTGCTTGATATTATGGATGGCCTGGCCGCCGGGACATCCTTAATTGTAAGCAGCGCATTTTTAATGATAGGTTTTTCCAGCGCGGATTTGAATGTGCAGGTTTTAAGCCTTATCCTATGCGCCGTGAGCGCGGGTTTTCTTATTTTTAACCTTCCTCCGGCAAAGGTGTATTTGGGCAATGCGGGCAGCCATTTCTTTGGCCTGCTCATTGCCTCCATTGCTTTAATTACGCATTATGCATCCGGCGGCAATGCTTTTGCGCTGCTTAGCCCGGTGATGATTTTGGGCCTGCCAATCATAGATACAATATTACTTATAATTTTCAGGGTGATTAAAAGAAAACCGCCTTTTAAAAAGAGCAGGGATCATATTGCCTTAAAAATCGGCGCATTGGGATTTTCGCCGCTTGAAACAATCTTGATTATGTATTTGCTGGGGTCTGTTTTTGCCGGTTGCGGAGTTATTTTGACACGGGTAAATAACCTGTCCGCGGCAGTTATTACTATCTCTGTTTTTTTATTCAGCATAGGCATATTCTTACGGTTAATAAAGATAGAGGCAAATGGCTAAAAAGAAAATTATTATTTTAGGAGCAGGCCTTGCCGGATTAAGCGCCGCCTGGCATCTTAAGGAAAAAGGGATACAAGCTGCAGTATTTGAAAAAGAAGATACTGCCGGAGGGCTATGCCGTTCTAAAGAGGCCAACGGTTTTATTTTTGATTATGACGGCCACTTATTGCATTTTCAAAATAATTATACGCTGGAACTGGTAAAGAAGCTATTGAAGGGTAATTTAGTGCGTCATGAAAGAAGCGCCTGGATCAACCATTTTGGCACCTTTAGCCGCTATCCTTTTCAGGCCAATCTGAGCGCCCTGCCTAAACCGATAGCCAACGAATGTTTGTGGGGGTTTATCCATGCCACCAATTCCAGGGCGAACAGCAGTAAGGCGAATTTTTTAAAATGGATAAATGCTACTTTTGGCAAAGGGATAGCCAAGCATTTTATGATTCCTTACAATAAGAAATTCTGGACAGTTCCTTTAAGCCGGATGAGTTGTCCATGGACGGATAAATTTGTCCCCCAACTTGGTTTGTCCGAAGTAGTTAACGGTTTTTTTGAAGAGAACGGAAACCATTTTGGTTATAATGCTTTTTTTTGGTATCCTGCTAAAGGAGGGATAATCCAGCTGCCGCAGGCATTTGAAAAACAGATAGGCGGGGTTTCTAAAAATTGCTGCATCAGCGGAATTGATCTTAAAAAAAAGGAGATAGCTATAAAAGGAAGAGGCAAAGAGAAATTCGATATTTTAATTTTGACAATACCTTTGCCTGAACTAATCAGGATTGCCAAGCCCCTGCCGGATAAAATTCTCTCAAGCCTTAATAAGCTGCGCTGGAATTCGATCTTTAACCTGAATCTCGGCTTAGAAGGACGCTGCCAGGAAGGCAAGCATTGGGTGTATTTCCCGCAAAAGGATATCGTTTTCTTCAGGGCAGGGTTCTTTCATAATTTTTCTAATAATGCCGCCCCGCACGGCAAGAGCTCTTTATATGCCGAGGTTTCATATTCAAAAAATAAACCGGTTAACAGAAAAAAGATCACCAAACATATTTTAGATGACCTCTATAAAATTGGCATCATCAGCAAAAAAAACAGGGTCCTGGTGATAGATGAAAATGATATAAAATACGGCTATCCTGTTTATGACGGAAATTATAACCGGGAAACCACGGCAATAAAGGAATTTTTGTCCTCCAATAATGTGATTACCTGCGGCCGTTACGGCTCATGGAAATACATGTCGATGGAAGATGCGATTTTAGACGGCAGGCAAATCGCCTCCTCAATTTATGGCCAGGGTTAGCGCAATAATCGTAACAATCGGCGCGAAAGATTATATTAAGCCGTGCCTTGACTCCCTTTTAAAGCAAACCTGCCCTCCTTATGAGATCATCGTTATCGATAATTCCCTTAAGCCGGATTTAGCCGGGCTGCTCAATAAATTATACCCGTCGGTTAAAGTTTATTCCGGACCTGAAAATTTGTTTTATGCTCC
>JAHFFR010000018.1:12554-23540 GCA_023247825.1 Candidatus Omnitrophota bacterium | reverse complement strand
CGGGAGAAATTTTAGGGAAAAAGTAGTTGCACGATTTAACTCTTCTGTTATAATTATTTTCTATGCCAGAATTAAGGAAAGATCCAGTTATAGGTAGATGGGTAATTATTGCTACGGAACGCGCCCGCCGGCCTGACCAGTTTGTCGGCAAGTCCAAGGAACGGGAAGACAAGGCAGCCTGTCCTTTTTGCGAAGGCAGGGAAGCGGATACTCCTCCTGAAATTTACGCAATACGGCCGCGCAATTCTGCGCGTAATGGGCCGGGCTGGGATTTACGCGTTGTCCCCAGTATTTCGCCTTTCTTAAGGGTTGAAGGAAATTTAGACCGGCGCGGAAACGGTATCTACGATGTAATGAATGCGCTCGGCGCCCATGAGATTGTAATTGAAACCAGCCAGCATATCGCCAATATGGCGGATTTGAGCGAAGAGCAGATAACCCGCGTGCTTAATTGCTATTCCGATAGAATAACCGACCTGGAGAAGGACAGCCGCCTTAAATATGTTTTGGTATTTAAAAATTATGGTAAGGGTTCAGGCTCAACCGGGATTAAGCATACGCGTTCACAGCTGATTGCCACGCCGGTTAACCCGAAACGCGTAAAAGAAGAGCTGGCCGGAGCCCGGCTTTATTATGAATATCATGAGCGCTGCGTTTTTTGCGATTTGATTCAGCAGGAACTGGCGCAAAAAGAGCGTATAATTTTAGATTACGATGGTTTTGTCGCGGTTAGCCCTTTTGCCGCGCGTTTTCCGTTTGAAACATGGATCTTGCCAAAAAAACATTGCTGCGATTATACCTGCATGGACGCCGAGTCAAGAAGAAACCTTGCCCGGCTGCTTAAGGCTGTGCTTTTAAAATTAAAAATAGGGTTAAATGACCCGGATTATAATTATGTGATCCATACGGCGCCTTTCCGCAGGCAGAAAGTTGGCTACTGGAAAACTATTGATCAGGATTATCATTGGCATATTGAGATTATGCCGCGTTTGACTAAAGTGGCGGGTTTTGAGTGGGGGACAGGTTTTTATATCTGCCCGCTTCCGCCTGAAGATACGGCTAAATTCTTAAGAGAGGTTAAAGTATAGATGGGTGAATTAAGAAGAGACCCGGTTGTCGGCCGTTGGGTGATTGTAGATACGGACCGGCCTAAGAAACCGCAGGATTTTGAATATGAGCAGTATATCCCGCAAGGAGGGCTGTGCCCGTTTTGTTATGGCAATGAATTTATGACTCCGCCTGAGATAAGCTGCTTTCGTGACCACGGCACAGGGGCAAACGCTCCTGGCTGGCAGGTGCGCGTGGTAGCTAATAAATTTCCCGCTTTGCAGATTGAAGGCGAGCTTGACCGCCGGGGCTTGGGTATTTATGATATGTCTAACGGCATAGGCGCGCATGAAGTTTTAATCGAAAGCCCCTATCATACTAAAGATATTTCTGAACTCCTGCCGCAAGAAGTCGAGAGTTACCTGAAGATGTGTTGCGTGCGTTGTTCGGATTTAAGCAAAGATCAAAGGTTCAAATATATTATGGTTTTCCGCAACTACGGCCAAGCCGCCGGGGCATCCCTGGAACATCCGCATACCCAGCTAGTGGCTTTGCCGATGGTGCCGAAAAATGCGCTGGAGGAGATCCAGGGAGCGCGTAATTACTATAATTACCGCGAGCGCTGTATATTCTGCGATATGATCCGGCAGGAGATTGCCGATAAGGCAAGGATAATTTTAGAGAATAAATATTTTATTTCATTCTGCCCGTTTGTTTCGCGGTTCCCTTTTGAGATTATGATTATGCCCAAGCAGCACAGCGGCTGTTTCTGCCACGTATCTATGGATGAGATTTCGGCACTGGCGCAGATTTTAAAAGATACATTGGCAAAATTAAAAAAAGTATTTGAAAATTTGTCATATAATTATATAATTCATTCTGCGCCTGTTAATGTCGAAGGCGATGTGGAATATTATCATTGGCATATTGAGATCATGCCAAAGCTGACGCAAGTTGCAGGTTTTGAGTGGGGGACCGGTTTTTACCTTGATCCAACCTCGCCTGAATTAGCCGCGCAGTATTTAAAAGCCGCAAAAGAATAATTAACTCATTTAACCAGGAGGATTCAAATGGCAGTTAAAGTCGGTATCAATGGTTTTGGCAGGATCGGCCGTTTAGTGGCACGGGCAATCTTAGAGAAGAACAGTAAAAATATAGAGCTGGTGGCAATCAATGATTTAACCGATGCCAAGAGTAATGCCTATCTTTTTAAATATGATTCCGTGCATGGCCGTTTTAACGGCGAAGTAAAAGCAACTGCCGACGATGTAATTTCAGTCAATGGCAAAGCGATCAAAGTCTTAAGCAAAAGGGACCCTGCCGAGCTTCCCTGGAAGGATTTAGGCGTTGAGATTGTCGTAGAATCCACAGGGTTATTTACGATCAAAAAAGACGGGGTAAATAAAAAAGGCAAGGAAGTAAAAGGCGCAGAGAATCATATCACCCGCGGAGGCGCAAAGAAAGTTATTATTTCCGCTCCTGCCGAAGGCGAAGATATAACAATTGTCATGGGCGTAAATGAAGCAAAGTATGACCCCAAAAATCATCATGTAATTTCCAACGCTTCCTGCACCACTAACTGCTTGGCTCCGGTCGCCAAAGTAATAAATGATAATTGGGGCATCGTCAAAGGCTTAATGACCACGATACATTCCTATACTAATGACCAGAAATTACAGGATATGGCGCATCCTGATTTACGCCGTGCCCGCGCTGCAGCGGTTTCCATGATTCCGACATCAACCGGAGCTGCCAAGGCAATTTCACTGGTTATCCCGGAATTAAAGGGCAAGCTTGATGGTTTTGCAATCCGCGTTCCTACGCCTAATGTTTCAGTGGTTGACCTTTCCGCCACTTTAGCTAAGAAGGCAACAGTTGAAGAATTGAACGCGGCTTTTAAGGCGGCATCGGAAGGGCCGATGAAAGGGATACTCGGCTACACTGAGGATCCGGTAGTCTCAATTGATTTTAACCATTGCGTATTGAGTTCGATAATTGATGCCAAGATTACCAAGGTCATCCAGGATGATTTTGTAAAAGTCCTTGCCTGGTATGATAATGAATGGGGTTATTCCAATCGTGTAGCAGACCTGTGCGAGTATATTGTTAAAAAAGGTTTATAAAAATGGCGAAGTTAACTTTAAAAGATATTGATTTAAAAGGTAAGACAGTGCTGGTGCGCGCGGATTTCAATGTGCCGCTTGATGCCGGCCTTAACATTACCGATGATACGCGTATCCGGGCAACCCTGCCTACGCTAAAATATATTTTAGATAATGGCGCGAAAAAACTGGTTATTATCAGCCATTTGGGACGTCCCGACGGAAAGCCGGTTGCCAAATACAGCCTTAAGCCGGTTGCAGCGCGCCTAAAAGAGCTGTTGTCTAAAGAAGTATTGTTTCTTGATGATTGTATAGGCGTTAATATTAAGCAGGATATCGATAAATCGAAAGAAAAGGTGATTTTGCTTGAGAATCTGCGTTATCATGCCGAAGAAGAAGCAAATGACGCAAATTTTGCCAGGCAATTAGCATCTTTGGCTGATATATTTGTTAATGATGCTTTCGGCACAGCGCATCGCGCGCACGCCTCCACCGAAGGGGTAACCCATTTTTTAAAATCAGCCGCAGGTTTTCTGCTTGAGAAGGAAATCAAATATTTAGGCGAAGCGGTTGCCAGCCCTCAGAAGCCGTTTATGGTTATTTTGGGCGGGGCGAAAGTATCGGATAAAATCGGGGTAATTGAAAACCTATTGCCTAAGTGTGACGCGATTATTGTCGGCGGCGGGATGGCCTATACATTTTTAAAGGCGCAGGGGAAACAAATCGGCAACTCCAAGCTTGAGAAGGATAAGCTGGATTTAGCTAAATCAATCCTGGAACAGGCTAAAAAATTAAATAAAGAAATTTTATTGCCCGTTGATAATCTGGTAGTGGAGAATATTGACCCGAATGCGAAGGCTGAAATTGTTGGCGATAATATCCCTGATGGTAAAATTGCCGTAGATGTCGGCCCAAAAACAGTCAAGCTTTTTGAGGACAAACTAAAATCCGCCAAGACTATTGTCTGGAACGGGCCATTGGGAATATTTGAAATTGATGCTTTTAGCAAGGGGACGCAGGAAGTGGCCAAATTTATCGCGGCTTTAAAAACTACCTCGATAATCGGCGGAGGCGATACTGCTGCAGCTGTTGCTAAATTTAAATTAGAGGACAAGATGTCGCATATTTCAACCGGAGGAGGGGCGAGCCTGGAGTTTTTGGAGGGAAAAACCCTGCCGGGAATTGCCGCGCTTACGAGTAGATAAGATGAGAAAAACAATTATTGCCGGAAACTGGAAGATGTATAAAACAATTAACGAGGCCATTGATCTGGCTAATGGTCTAAAGCGCGAGCTTTTTAAATTAGATTTTGCGGCGGTTGAAGTAGTATTGTGCCCGGCGTTTACCGCTTTAAGCGAAGTAGCTGAGGTCTTGAACGAAACGGATATTCAGCTTGGAGCGCAGGATGTTTATTATCAGGATGGGGGAGCTTTTACCGGAGAGGTTTCTCCCCTGATGCTAAAGGATGCCGGATGCAAGTTTGTAATTATCGGGCATTCTGAACGCAGGCAGTTTTTCGGCGAAACAAATGAGACTGTAAATAAAAAAATCAAAGCCAGCTTAAAACATGGATTAACTCCGATTATCTGTGTCGGCGAAAATCTGCAGGAAAGAGAATCTGATAATACTTTTAAAGTAATCCAGGAGCATATTAAAGGCAGCCTGGTTGATATCAGCGCAGAGGAGATGCTTAAAACAGTAATTGCCTATGAGCCGGTCTGGGCAATTGGCACGGGTAAAACTGCTACCCCGGAACAAGCGCAGGAAGTGCATAAATATATACGTGATTTATTGAGTAAGATGTATGGGAAAGAAACAGCTGATGAAATCAGGATTCAGTATGGAGGAAGCGTTAAGCCGGAGAATATTGCTGAATTAATGGGCAAGCCGGATGTGGACGGAGCGTTGGTAGGCGGGGCAAGTTTAAAGGCGGATACATTTAGTCAAATAGTAACTAAAGCAAGCGAGGTTATAAAATGACGATATTGCTGATTGCAGTCCATGTGGTTGCCTGTATAATTTTAATCGGTTTAGTTTTAATCCAGCGCGGAAGAGGCGCAGGGCTGGTGGAAAGTTTTGCCGGAGTTGAGTCGGTGTTTGGGACAAAGACCAGCGCTTTTTTAACACGCACAACCACGATTATGTCCGTAGTTTTTTTTATAACCTGTTTAAGCCTTGCGGTGCTATCAGTCAAGCAAAGCAAGTCATTGATGCGCGATGTGCGGACTGCAGCGCAGAAGGCAGAGCCGGCCAAGGCCGAAACAGTCAAACCTCAAGCAGCAGCTAATCCGGAAGCAGTAAAAGTCCAGACTCTAACCGACAATCCCAAGCCGGATGCAGCAAAACCCCAATAAAAAACTATTCTGGATATTTGCCTTAAGCAGCGCGGTTTATTTTACCCAAGGCATAGAAGGCCTGCCCAGCCAGGGCCTATTTTATTATCTTAAAGAAACCCTGCATTTTGCCCCCGAAAAAATAATGATCTTGGGCAGCCTTACCACCTTTGCCTGGCTGGTTAAGCCTTTGATCGGCTATGTTATAGATAATTCATTCAGCAAGCGGATATGGATATTTATTTCCCTTTTTTTAGACATAGTTTTTGTTATTTTTTTAGGCTTGATGCAGATGCCGCTTATAATTTTGGTGGCACTGCTTGCGTTTAATTCCAGCTGCGCGGCTTTCCGCGATGTGGCGGTTGACGGGATTATGTGCGTGGAAGGAAAAAAATATCAGGCTACCGGCAGAATCCAAAGTATCCAATGGGCCTCAATCTTGGTAGCAGGGTTATTTACCGGAATAGGCGGGGCAATTATTGCCGAGAAATGGGGTTACAAAACAGGTTTCTTAAGCCTTATCCCTGTTTATCTGTTGGTCGCTCTCCCGGCTTATTTTTACAAAGAAGAACAGATAGAGAAGAAGTATTCAACTTTACTGTCCGATTTAAAGAAACTCTTCAGCGATAAGAAAATACTGCTTATCGGTTTATTTATATTTTTGTACAAGTATTCCCCGTCTTTTGGCACGCCTTTATTTTTTATCCAGCGCGATGGTTTTAAATGGAGTAAGATGTGGATTGGGACGCTTGCTACAGTCGGCACGCTGTTTGGGGTTGTCGGTTCCTTGCTTTATTATAAATTCAGCCGGAAAATTAACCTCAAGAAATGGCTGTATCTTTCGGTGTTCGCCGGGGCCCTGACTACCTTAAGCTACCTTTACTATACTCCTTTAACTGCGGTAGCCTATGATCTGGCGTATAGCTTTATCGGGATGTTTATATTTTTGATGGTCATGGATTTTATGGCCAGGCATTCGATTAAGGGCCTTGAGGCAACCTCATTTGCGCTTTTGTGCAGCATAAATAATCTTTCCGATGTCGCAAGTAATTTATCGGGCGCATTTTTACTTCCGGTTATCGGCTTAAAATGGCTGATAGTTTTATCCGCATTAACCAGCTTTCTTTGTTTGTTTCTGATCAATAAGATCGAATAGGATAATAGGCGGCTGTTTACTAAATTTATATTGCCATTTGGCGGACAATTTTATATAATATAACAATGATGGAAGCGCTTAAACCTTATATACTTAGCTTCATTCCGCTTTTTGTTGCCGTGGATGCAATCGGCAATATTCCTATTTTTTTATCTTTAGTCGAGCATTTGTCTAAAACACAGAGAACCAGGATAGTGCCGGATGCCGTCACCACGGCAACCGCGGTTGCGGTTGTCTTTATGTTTATAGGCAGGTGGCTTTTTTCTTTTCTCGGCATAACTATCCCGGATTTTCAGATTGCCGGCGGCGCGCTTTTATTCGTTATTGCGGTACGGCTTTTAATGCCGGGGGCGCAGAAAGGCGTATTGACCAATTCTCACGATAAAGATTTGGGGGTATTTCCGCTGGGCACGCCTTTAATCACGGGCCCTGCGGTTTTAACCACTACGCTGATGATGATGAATAGTTTCGGGGCCATACCCACCTTAATCGCGCTGATATCAAATATGTTTTTTGTTTGGCTTACCCTGGTTAAGGCGGATGTGATCATAAAATTTATCGGCCCAAGCGGTATTCGGGCGTTTTCTAAAATAATGTATATATTGTTGGCAGCAATCGCGGTAATGATGATCAGGCATGGGATAACCGGAGCATTCTTAAGATAATGCGTAAAGTCTTAACATTTATTATGGCAGGCGGTAAAGGCGAACGCCTCTTGCCGTTGACCAAAGACCGTACCAAGCCGGCAGTCCCTTTTGGCGGGATTTACCGCGTCATCGATTTTACTTTAAGCAATTGTATTAATTCGGGCATGCGTAAGATTTACATTCTTACGCAATATAAATCCGCTTCTTTGCAAAGGCATATACGCCTTGGCTGGAATTTTCTGCCTTCCGAGTTAGGGCAATTCATTGAGTTGCTTCCGGCGCAGCAGCGTATCGGCAGTTCCTGGTATCTGGGCACGGCGGACGCAATTTATCAGAATCTTTATACTTTGGAAATGGATAAACCGGATGAGGTTTTGATTTTAGCCGGAGACCACATCTATAAAATGAATTATTATTCGATGATTGACGTCCACCGCGAGCAGAACGCGGACCTTACGGTTGGAGTGGTCGAGATAGAAAAAAGCAAGTCCAAGCACCTGGGCGTGGTTGAAGCAGACGCAAGCGGCAGAGTCGAGGGTTTCCATGAAAAGCCGGCAAATCCTAAAACAATCCCCGGGAAACCGGATAAAATTTACGGCTCTATGGGGATTTATGTATTTAACCAATCTGTCCTGATGCAGGAACTGCTGGAGGATGCCAGGAACCCTAAATCTTCGCATGATTTTGGCAAAGATATTATCCCGCAGATGTTAAATAAGGGGATGAAGGTTGTGGCTTATAATTTCCGCAATAAAAATAACGAAGATGAATACTGGCGGGATATCGGGACCATTGATGCCTATTATGAGGCAAATATGGAATTAATTCAGGCTAACCCCACATTTAATCTTTATGACCAGGAATGGTTGATCAGGACCTTTCAGGAACAGTATCCGCCGGTTAAAACCGTACACTCCGGAGACATAGAGGAGGGAAGGGTGGGTTTAATGCTCGATTCTATAGTTTCAGAAGGATGCGTAGTTTCCGGAGGCCGTGTGCAGCGTTCAATACTATCGCCTAATGTAAGGATAAACAGTTTTTCCGAAGTATATGATTCGATTCTGATGGAAAGCGTAAATGTCGGCAGGTACGCTAAAATCAAGCGGGCGATAATTGATAAGGACGTAAATATTCCGCAGGGAATAGTTATTGGTTTTAATCTGGAGGAGGACAAGAAGAGGTTTTTTGTCAGCGAATCCGGGATTGTCGTAGTTGCCAAAGGCACGGAAATCAAATGATCCGAAAAGCTAAAATAAGGGATATAAAACAGATCCAGGAGTTAATCGCAAGTTTTGCCAAGCAGGATATAATGCTGCCTAGGTCGCTTAATGAACTTTATGAAAATATCCGGGATTTCTGGGTCTATGAAGATAAGGGGAAATTATCCGGTTGCGCTGCTTTGCATATTTCATGGGATGATTTAGCCGAGATTAAATCTTTGGCAGTTGCTAAAAATAAACAAGGTAAAGGTATCGGCAGGGATTTAGTCCTGGCCTGCTTGGCAGAAGCGCAGGTTATGGGAGCAAAAAAGATATTCGTGCTTACTTATAAACAGGGATTTTTTAAAAAACAGGGATTTAAAATAATTAAACATGAAGCCCTTCCGCATAAAATCTGGGCGGAGTGCATTAACTGCTGCAAATTCCCCAACTGCCAGGAGATTGCCCTGCTGAAAGTGTTGTAAAATAATCTTTTTATGCTATAATTTTTTAAATTAATTAACGCCTGCCTGCCGGCAGGCAGGGAGGAAACTATGGATTATTTGTTGACCGATGAACAAAAGATGATTAAAGATCTGGCGCATAAAATTGCCGAGGAGAAGATCCGTCCGGCGGCAGCTAAATATGATGTCAGCGAAGAATACCCCTGGGATGTTTTAAAGGTTATGGCTGAGTCAGATATGTTCGGCCTGTTTATCCCTGAAGAGTACGGCGGTTTTGCCAGCAGTGTAATGAATTTATGCCTGGCAACCGAAGAGTTTTCCCGCGCCTGCGGCGGTATCGCGGTTTGCTACGCAGCCAGCGCCCTGGGGACATTTCCGATTGTTTTATTCGGCACTGATGAGCAGAAGAAAAAATATCTTCCGGATTTAGCAAGAGGCAAAAAAGTCGCGGCATTTGCGATTACTGAACCGGAGGCAGGGTCTGATGCCTCAGGCATTAAGACTACCGCTAAAAAAGTAGGCGACCATTATATTTTAAACGGTTTGAAGCATTTTATTACTAACGGCGGGGATGCGGAAACCTATGTTGTAATCGCGATGACTGATAAAACAAAGGGTGCGCGCGGGGCAACTGCTTTTATTGTAGAAAAAGGCACCCCCGGTTTTACTTTTGGCAAAAAAGAAGACAAGTTTGGAATCCGCGCATCAAGCACGCGCGAATTGATTTTTACGGATTGTAAGATCCCGGCTGCGAATTTACTGGCTAAAGAAGGAATGGGTTTTATTGTAACGATGAGGACTTTTGATATGTCCCGTCCGGGAGTTGCCGCCCAGGCATTAGGTATTGCCCAGGGGGCTTTGGAGCTGGCAGTAAAATATGTGCGCGAGAGGGTGCAGTTTGGAAAGCCGATTTCCAGTTTTCAGGGGATCCAGTGGATGCTGGCAGATATGGCAACCGAGATTGAAGCCGCGCGAGGTTTGGTTTATTCAACCGCCAGAATGGTCGATGCCGGCTTAAAAGATGTATCTAAGGAATCAGCAATGGCAAAGATGTATGCTTCGGATGTGGCGATGAAGGTTACCGTAGATGCCTTGCAATTATTCGGCGGATATGGGTATATGAAAGATTATCCGATTGAAAAATATGTGCGCGATGCCAAGATTACCCAGATCTATGAAGGCACAAACCAGGTGCAGCGCGGGATTATCGCGCTTAAATTAATTAAGGAAATGGCAAAATAAAATGAATATTGTCGTTTGTATAAAGCAGGTTCCCGAAACTACCGACGTAAGGATCAATCCTGAGACTAACACGCTCATGCGTGAAGGTGTCAAGGCAATTATTAATCCTTTTGATATGTACGCTATTGAGGAAGCTGTGCGCTTAAAAGAAAGATTCGGCGGCAAGGTAAGTGTAGTTACTATGGGGCCTCCTCAAGCAGACGGAGCTTTGCGCGAAGCAATTTCTATGGGAGCGGATGAAGGTTATTTGGTTTGTGACCGCGCTTTTGCCGGAAGCGACACCTGGGCAACCAGCTATACTTTAGCCGGCGCGATTAAAAAGATTGGCCTATTTGATCTGGTTATCTGCGGCAAGCAGGCCTCCGACGGAGACACTGCGCAGGTCGGGCCGGGGATATCCACGCATCTGAATATTCCTCAGGTTACTTACGTAAAAAAAGTAGAAGAGGCAACTGATAAATCAATGCGCGTTGAGAGGATGCTCGAAGAAGGTTATGAAATTATTGAGACGCCGCTTCCTGCGCTTTTAACCGTAGTTAAAGAAATCAATGAGCCGAGGATCCCTTCGTTAAAAGGTTTAATGCGCGCAAAATCCGCTAAAATTGTTACGCTTACGCAAAAAGACCTGGATTTAGATCCCCAGCAGATTGGTTTATGCGGTTCGCCAACGCAGGTGGTAAAAATATTTACTCCTGCTCCAAGGATAGGCGGGCAGATCCTTACGGGTGAGATTTGCGATATTGCCAGGCAGCTGGTGGATTTGATTAGAGATGAGGTAAATTAAATATGCCTATTT
>JAHFFR010000018.1:0-12454 GCA_023247825.1 Candidatus Omnitrophota bacterium | reverse complement strand
GGTAAAAATATTTACTCCTGCTCCAAGGATAGGCGGGCAGATCCTTACGGGTGAGATTTGCGATATTGCCAGGCAGCTGGTGGATTTGATTAGAGATGAGGTAAATTAAATATGCCTATTTCAATTATCATAGAAAAATGCACGGGTTGCTCGTTATGCGTTAAGGCCTGCCCGTTTGATGCAATTCGTATAATGGATTGGCCAGAAGGCCATGGTTTGGCTTCCAATAGCCAAAGCCAAAAGAAGGCAGTAATTGATTTAAATAAGTGCACGCTTTGCGGGGCCTGCCGCGATGCCTGTAAATTTAAGGCGGTATTATTGGAGAAAACCCCCGCTAAATGCGAGCTGCCCGATATCAAGGGTTATAAAGGGATTTGGGTTTTCATCGAGCAGAAAAACGGTCGGGTGCAGTCGGTTTCATATGAATTATTAGGTAAGGCGCAGGAATTATCCGGGAAATTAAATTGCCAGGTTAGCGGTGTTTTGATCGGCAATAAATTAGAGGATCAGCTGGATGAGCTGATTTTCTGCGGGGCGGATAATATTTATCTGGTTGAGGATGCGGAGCTGGCAAATTTTCAGGATGAGCCGTATACAAATATTTTAGTCGGGCTGGTTAAAAAATATAAACCGGAAATCCTTCTGTGTGGTGCGACAAATATCGGGAGGTCTTTGATCTCGCGCGTTGCGATAAATATCAAGGCAGGCTTAACCGCAGACTGTACAGGCCTGGATATTGACCCGGATAAAAAGATTTTACTGCAGACACGGCCGGCCTTCGGCGGCAACATTATGGCTACAATTATTTCTCCGAATTACCGCCCGCAGATGGCAACAGTCAGGCATAAAGTTTTTGCTCCTATGAGCGCCGATAAAAAACGCAAAGGGAAAATTATTAAAGAGAGTTTTGACCCTTCGTTTTATGTTTCGCGCACAAAACTCATAGACATTGTTGAAGAGATTGAGTCCACGGTAAATTTATCCGAAGCGGATATTATAGTTAGCGGTGGTCGCGGGATGGGAGGGCCTGAGAATTTTAAATTATTGGAAGGCCTTGCCCATATTCTGGGCGCAGCTGTCGGCTCAAGCCGCGCCGCAGTTGATGCCGGATGGATGCCTTATTCGCACCAGGTGGGCCAGACCGGGCGTACTGTAGCTCCGAAGATTTATTTTGCCTGCGGAATAAGCGGCCAGATTCAGCACCTTGTCGGAATGCAATCCTCAAAAATTATTGTTGCCATCAATAAAGACCCTGATGCGCCGATTTTTAAAGTAGCAACTTACGGCATAGTAGGGGACCTCTTCCAAGTAGTTCCGGAATTAACCAAAACCTTCAAAGAAGTTTTACGTAAATAAAGTTAAGGGCAGCGCCTATTTGTTTTGATAATTAGTCGTTTCCCTAATTTTATCATATTTCTGCTTCAATCTGCACTATATCATGCCTGTTTTCATTTATATGTTAAGGAATGTAAAGATTTTCCTTGACAAAAATCAGCCCTTTATTTATAATCAAGGCATGGTAAGCAGTAATTTGATGACTATCGAAGATCTGGCGGATTATCTGAAAGTTACCCGCCGGACTATTTATGACTGGTTAAAGCACAACAAGATTCCCGCGCTAAAGCTCGTCGGGCAATGGCGCTTTAAAAAAGATAAAATTGATGATTGGCTTGAAGGTCAGTCTAAGCATAATTAGGGACAGCGACCATTTATTTTAATTAAAATAAATGGTCGCTGTCCCTACAGAATAGGAGATAAACATGTATTTTAAAAGATTAGAGCTGGTTGGTTTTAAATCGTTCTGCGATAAGACTACGCTTAATTTTGAGCCGGGGATTACAGCGGTAGTCGGCCCAAACGGCTGCGGGAAATCAAATATCTTCGATTCTATCCGCTGGGTACTCGGTGAGCAATCCGCAAAATCCCTGCGCGGCTCTGAGATGCTCGATGTTATCTTTAACGGCACGGATAACAAGGAGCCCTTAAGCATGGCAGAGGTAAGCCTCGCCTTTGATAATACCAGCCGCTTTTTTAATGTTGATACCCCGGAGGTGCTGATTACCCGCAGGCTTTTTAGGTCCGGTGAAAGCGAATATATGCTTAATAAAGCCGCGGTGCGCCTTAAGGATATCCTGGACCTGTTATTGGGGACAGGGATAGGCGCTGAAAGTTATTCGATCATTGCCCAGGGCAAAATTGATTTGGTATTAAGCTCGCGCCCCGAAGACCGCAGGGTTGTCTTTGATGAGGCAAGCGGGATAAGCAAATATAAGGCCCAAAAAAGAGAAGCTGCGCGTAAGCTGGAGGAGACTGAGCAGAATCTCCTGCGTGTAAATGATATTGTTGCCGAGGTTAAGCGCCAGATTGGCTCTCTTGAACGCCAAGCGACCAAGGCCAGGCGTTATAAAGAAATTTTTGAAGAGCTAAAATTAAAAGAAACTGATTTGGCCGCTCTTGATAAAAAGAACCTTTTGGAAGAAAAAGATGAGGTAAACCGGCAGCTGGCAGATTTAGGAAAAGATGAATCGGCTTTAATTGAACAAATCGCCCTGCAGGAGGATAAAATCGCCAATCGCCAGTCAGAATTAAAAAGCCTGGAAGAATCTATGATGGCAGCCCGTAGCGAAATACTTAACTTAGAAAACAGCACGGTACGCAATAACGAACACATTAATTTTAACCAGCAGCGCATCATCGAGCTAAGCCAGGACATGGAAGTTTTAGAGGGCCAAATCGGCCAGGCAACACTAAAGCTTACGCAGGATGAGGAAAAATTAAAACAGGTGCGCGATGAATATGCAAACCTTAAAGCAAATATTGAAAGCAAGCAATCTGTTCTGGCGCAAAAAGAAGATGAGATTAATAAGCTCGGTTTTTGCATAAAAAATTCCCTTGAGGTTATCGCCGAAAGCAAAAAAATAATCCTGGAATTGGAAACTGCAATTTCCAGGACTAATAATGAAATCGGAGATTTTAATTCCAGGCAGCAGGTTTTTCTGGCGCGCAAGAAAAGGCTGGAGATAGAAAAAGCCAAAGTTTATGAAGAAAAAGTAATCACGGAAGATGCTTTGGCCAAAATTACGCAGGAATTAGCGGATTCCCGGGAGCTCGTTAATGAATTCAGGCAGAAGATTTCTAATGTTAAGGGAAGCCTTGAGCAGGAAGGCCTAAATTTAGGCGCGATTAACAAAGAGATTGTTGATTTAGGAAACGAGAAGCTGACCTTGGTTTCCCATAAGGAATTCCTTGAAAAATTAAAAAATAAATATGATGATATCGGCGAGACGCTGAACGCGGTGATTTATCTGGATAAAATGCCTAAGGAGAGCCTCACCGGTTTGGTGGTTAAGATCCAGAATCAGGAGCCTGACAAAGATGCGGTTTATAAAATCAGCGGAGAGGCCAAGCCGATTGAATTAAATACCCAGAAAATTGATGAGAAAATTTTAAAACTTGAAGAAAATCTCGGGGAATTAAGAAATAAAATGATATTGCGCCAGACGGTAATCGGGGAATTAAATAAGATGTCTGTGGAATTAGGCCAAGAGCTGCGTAACCACGAGATTGCTTTAGCCAATAAAGAGTCCAGCTACGGGACAATCAAGGAGCAGTTTGATAAAATTAAAGAAGAAGAGGATGTTATCGTAATGGAGCTTTCTGATGTAGAGCGCGAAATTTCCGCGATCGGACAGAATTTAGCTAATGCCCAGGACCAGCTTTTAAGCCTGAAGAGCCAAGAGGCGCAGAGGCAGGAGAAAATCGTCCAGGAAGAGGAAGGCATTTCGCAAAACAGTAAAGCCCGCGAAGAGGTTTTAGTTTTAATTACCCAGACCAAGACAGAGATTGAAGCTTTAAACAGGCGCTTTAGTTCTGACGCGCAAACCTTGAAGATCTTAGAGCAGACTTATCTTCAGGATAAGGACAGCTTAGAAAACATCAACCGGCAGATTAACGAGGCCAAACTCCGCCAGGAGGCCATGAAAGCCGAAATTGCTGAGGCGCAAAATACAATTAAGGAAACAGAGATTGGAGTCTCTCAGAAAAAAGCAGCCCTTGCGGAAGTTGAATTTAAGTATAATGAAGTATCAAGCGGGACAATCGGAGTCGTCAAAAAGATTGAAACTGACCGTAAGCAGCTGGATTCAATCAAAAAACGCCTGCATGATCTGGCGATGCTTGATAAGGATCTGGATTACCGTTACACGACGGTCAGAGAGAGGATGGCTTCTGCTTATAAAATAGATTTAGGCATTCTACCGGAACCGAATAAAGAATTAGACTATCAGGCGGTAACCGGCGAAATAAGCCAGCTAAAGCAAAAATTAGATTCTTACGGAACAGTGAATTTAGTTGCTATCGAAGAGTATGATGAATTAAAGAAACGTTATGATTTTCTTATTCAGCAGCAGAATGACCTTTCAGGGGCCAAAGAATCTTTGCATCAGGTAATCCTGAAGATTAACCGGACTACCAAGGCTATGTTTATGGAAACATTTGAAAAAGTGAAGCTGGAGTTTAAGAATTATTTCCGGCTCCTTTTTAACGGCGGAGACGCGCAGCTCTTCCTGCTTGATGAAAACGACCCGCTTGAGTCAGGCATTGAAATTATCTGCCGGCCTCCCGGGAAAAAACTGCAGAATGTCCTGCTGCTTTCCGGAGGGGAAAAAACCATGTCGGCGATCGCGTTGATTTTCGCGATATTTAAAGTCAAGCCTTCGCCTTTTTGCATTTTAGATGAAATTGACGCTGCCCTTGATGAGGCTAATGTGGACAGGTTTTCAAGGATCCTGCAGGAGTTTGCCAAAACCTCGCAGTTTATCGTGATTACTCATAACAAGAAAACCATTGTTAATGCCAATATCATGTACGGCATTACTATGGAGCAGTCGGGGGTTTCCAAGATTGTTTCGGTAAAATTATCGCAGAATATAGAAGGGCAAAAACAAGAACAGCCAGTCGCGGCTTAAAATTATATTAACCGCAGCAGGTATTATTTTTACCTTTTTTCTTGGCTTGATAGAGCGATTTATCGGAAGAGGTGATTAATTCCGCAGGAACCTGCCCGTTTTCCGGGAAAGTAGCAATCCCTAAGCTTACCGTTAGCATTTTATTCGGGAAAATATCTTCGTTTAGAAAAGGGTATCTTTGAATATCCATTCTTATTCGTTCAGCAATTAATAACGCTTCTTTCTTATCGGTGTGAGGCAGGATAATCGTAAATTCCTCGCCTCCATAACGGCAGACAAGGTCCATTTTACGCGATTGATTGCGCAGGAGGATGGCTAAATCTTTTAGTATTTTATCTCCCGCCTGGTGCCCGAGAGTATCGTTATAAATCTTGAAATCATCAAGGTCGATCATAATCAAGCTAAGATTGCTTTTATTGGCTTTTGCCTTTTCGATTTCTGTATGCAGAAGGTACTGGAAATATCCGTGGTTCCAGAGGTTGGTCAGGTAATCCGAATGCGTGCGCTCTACGGTTAATTCAAAAAGCTGGGAGTTTTCAATTGCCAGGCCTGCCTGGTTAGCCAGCATAGTAAGCATGCGGATATCATCTTTGGTAATCGGGTCATTAGTAATAAAGTTATCTGCAACAATAATTCCCTTTACTTTATCTTTTGCTTTCAATGGTATAAGGACCAGTTCATTACTTTCCAGCATTTGTATGGCCGGGGAATTGCGGTATTTATGGAGGGTTGAGCCGGTTAAATGCAGCGGCATGCCTTCTAAGACTGCTAAAGAGAGCGGGTTTTCATCCCTGTCAAGCATGGAAATTTTTAAATCCCTGACCTGACGGTTAAAACCCGATTCCAATATATAATCAGTGTTTTTGAAGGCATTAATTAAATCTTCAAGGTCCATTTTTTCTTCTTCAATTTTAGTCCAGGCGGCGTTGGCTTCTTCGCCGTTTTCCGGGCCGATTCCCATCTTGCCTTCGATTATTTTTTCTTTCTCATTAACCAGAAAAAGCATAGCCCGGTTAAACCCTAATCCGGTATGCGCAGTTACGCCGGTCAGGATAATATAGAGGATTTCATCCAGTTTTAAAGTTGTGCGCATAGCGTTAGAGATCTCATAGAGAATCCTCAGCTCGATTTTGGTGCGCTCAAGTTCAGTTTTTAACTTATTTAACTCTTCCATAATGCTTAAATCTATCACATTTTTCCGGCAATGTCAAGGAGGGCGGGTTTGTTTAGGGGTTCGTGTTTCGAATTTAGAATTTAAAGCAATAGTTTGACAGTAATATAGAAATCGATTATAATTTAATTAATATAAAAACGGAGGTAATTATGCCTAGATTATTAAAAAGTATCGGATTGATTTCTGCTGTTTTGATTTTTTTCTCAACTATTGTTTTTGCCGCTGATGAGTCTATCACCATCACCACCTATTATCCTTCCCCGTATGGAAGCTACCGGGAATTAAGGGCCCAGCGTATAGCAATCGGAGATAACTATATTAATGGTTCACTGTATTGCTGGGAAGGCATTTGCACAAATACCATTGATGCTAATGCTGATCTTGTAGTTGAAGGCAAAGTCGGCATCGGGACGGCGAGCCCGGGGACATCAAAATTAAAAGTAACAGGCACAATAGAATCCACTTCAGGCGGGTTCAAGTTCCCTGACGGAAGCGTGCAGGATAAGGCGGCGACAAGTATATTATACTCAAAAACTTCATCCACACGTTCAATAGGTACAACTTATCAAAATACCGGAAGTAGGCCGATAATAGTGACTGTTCAGGCATGGATTAGTACTCCACAGTCTGACAGCTCGGGATATATTGAATTAAAGACAGGTTCGTCAAATCCACCGACAATTACTGAATTTAATGCTGGTGCTGGAGCACAGAGCGGATATACAGCTACCTGGACTTTTGTAGTGCCACCTGGTTACTTTTATCTTGTTCGGGCGGTTAATACGGGTACGGGATGGTTTAACAATGGAGTCTCTTACTGGACCGAAACAACAATTTAGATACTTTGAATTAAAACTAGGGAAAACTAGAAAACTAGGGGACGCTTCTGGGTTTTTAATTTATTATGTTAGATTTTCCCTCTTTCTACGTCAATTAATAGTAGAAGGAGGGATTTTTTATGCCTAGATTAAAACTAGGGGACGCTTCTGGGTTTTTAATTTATTATGTTAGATTTTCCTCTTTTTTACGTCTATTGGGGTAGAAAGGAGGATTTTTATTGTTTGACAGTCGAAGATGGGCGGGTTATAATATTAAACCTAAAACTTAAATTGGAGGGTTCAAATGGTAATTGAGAAGAAAAAAGAAGAGATAAAAGAGGCTTCTGACCGTCAGAAGGCGCTGGAACTTGCGCTTGCGCAGATAGAGAAACAGTTTGGCAAAGGCTCAATTATGAAGCTGGGCGCGCACGTAAAAGCTAACGTTGAAACTATTTCAACCGGCGCCCTTACTCTTGATCTTGCTTTAGGCGTAGGCGGGCTTCCCCGCGGCAGGGTAATTGAGATATTCGGCCCGGAGGCTTCCGGGAAAACTACTTTGACTTTAACCGCAATAAGGGAGATCCAGAAAAAAGGCGGAGTGGCGGCTTTTATCGATGCTGAACATGCGTTTGATTCGACTTATGCCAAGGTAATCGGCGTAAACCTGGATGACCTTTTAATCTCTCA
Organism: Candidatus Omnitrophota bacterium; assembly: GCA_023247825.1. Taxonomy (GTDB): domain Bacteria; phylum Omnitrophota; class Gorgyraeia; order Gygaellales; family Profunditerraquicolaceae; genus UBA6249. Next base: position 4,808 of record JAHFFR010000018.1, on the reverse strand, counting down.
GCCGGACACAGGGGAGCAGGCTTTAGAGATTGCCGAAACTTTAGTGCGCTCCAATGCCGTAGATTTAGTGGTTATTGATTCGGTCGCGGCTTTGACTCCGCGCGCTGAAATCGAAGGAGAGATGGGCGATTCGCATATGGGGCTTCAGGCGCGCCTTATGTCACAGGCCTTGCGTAAACTGACCGGCTCAATCAGTAAATCGCGCACTACGGTAATTTTTATCAACCAGCTGCGTGAGAAGATCGGTGTTATGTTCGGATCTCCGGAAACAACTCCCGGAGGACGAGCGTTAAAATTTTATTCATCCGTGAGATTAGATGTGCGCAGGATTGCGTATTTAAAAGAAGGGGATAAAGTTATTGGTAATCACGTTAGGGTAAGAGTAGTTAAAAATAAAATTGCTCCGCCTTTTCGCGAGGCAGAATTTGATATCCTGCATAACGAAGGGATTGCAAAAGCCGGCGCGGTAATTGACGGAGCAGTAAGCTTGGAAGTAATTGCGAAAAGCGGAACCTGGCTTTCATTTGAGGACAAGAAATTAGGCCAGGGCAGGGACGCGGCAATAAAATTCTTGAAAGAAAATCCAAAATTACAGGAAGATATTGAAAGGGCAGCGCGTAAAAAGTCTATCCTCGCCGAATAACGCGGAGAAAGCCAGGGCATATGCTTTTTTACTGCTCAAGTTCTGCTTGCGCAGCGAGAAAGAACTGTTGGCACGCTTAAAACAAAAAGGTTTCTCTCCAGAGTTAAGCCTCAGCACGGTTAATTTCTTAAGAGATAAAGGGTTTATTGATGACCGCGTTTTTGCCAAAGTCTGGGTAACCAGCCGGCTTAAGCGGCCTTATGGCTTAAGAAGAATAAAGCAGGAATTAGTTGCCAAGGGTTTAGATGAAGAAATTATTGAGGATTCGCTATGCGTCAAGGAGAATTATAGCGAAAGCCAGATAGTAAGCCAATTAGCCAGGCAAAGATTTTCCAGGCAAAAAGGCATTGAGCCGCAAAAAGCAAAGGCGCGGGTATACGCCTATTTGCTGCGCCGGGGTTTCTCGCCGGATATTGCAAGCGATACAGTCAAACAATTATGACAGCTGATGTTTTAAGAGAAAAATTCCTTGCTTTTTTTAAAGCCAAGAAACATAAGGTTATTGATAGTGATTCTTTGGTTCCCAAAGATGACCCTACCGTATTATTTACTCCTGCCGGGATGAATCAATTTAAAAAAGAGTTTATGGGGCTTGATTCCGGGTTTAAGCGAGCGGCTACGGCGCAGCGCTGCCTGCGCACAGATGATTTGGATAAAGTCGGAAAAACAGCCAGCCATCACACATTTTTCGAAATGCTGGGGAATTTTTCCTTTGGCAATTATTTTAAAGATGAGGCGATTGCCTGGGCCTGGGAATTTTTAACTGAAGAGCTAAAAATCAGCCCGGATAGGCTCCGGGTTTCGGTCTATCAGGATGATGAAGAGGTCTATCGTATCTGGAAGGATAAAATAAAAATTCCTCCGGATAAAATAGTTAAATTAGGGGATAAGGATAATTTCTGGCCTGCTGAAGCAAAAACCAAAGGGCCGAACGGGCCATGCGGCCCCTGTTCAGAGATCTTTTATGATTTTGGCCCGGCTGTAGGGTGCGGAAAAAAAGATTGCGATCCGTCTTGCTCTTGCGGAAGATTTGTGGAGATATGGAATCTGGTTTTTACGCAGTTTAACCGTAAAGATGATTCAAGCCTGGAGCCGCTGCCAAATAAGAATATCGATACAGGTATGGGCCTTGAGAGGCTGGCTGCGGTGATGCAGGGAAAGCAGAATAATTTTGAAACAGAATTATTCCAGCCGATAATTAAAGAGATAATTCGGGGACAGTCCCCTTCGGGGACAGTCCCCGAAAATAAGCTTCTTTATGCTGTTGCCGATCATCTAAGGGCAGTGGTTTTTTCGATATATGATGGGATCACCCCGTCTAATGAGGGCCGGGGATATATAGTCAGGAAGATTATTCGTAAGAGTGTCCTGCATTTAAAAAGTTTAGGGATAACTAAACCATTCTTGAATAGATTAGTAGGTTTAGTTGCCCAAATCATGCATAAACCCTATCCTGATTTAAAAGACAGGCAGGAGGATATTGCCCTGGTTATTTTGAATGAAGAGGAGAATTTTGTCGCTACTTTAAATTCCAGCCCTAGCATATTAAAAGAAAAATACGCCGGGTTTACTGAAAAACAAGATCCGGAAAATGCGGGAAAAATAGCCTTCCGGCTTTACGATACCTATGGGATACCTCTGGAGATAACAAAAGATTGGCTAGATAAGCAAAATATACAAATTTCACAACCTGCTTTTGATCAAGAATTAGTCGAGCAAAGTCTTCGTTCTAGGTCGCAAAGTACAATGAAGGGTGACGTTTTTGCCGCGAAGAGCCTGGACCTAATCAGTAAGGAGACTAAGTTCTTAGGTTACGAGAGTAACTCTATAAATGCTGAAATAATAGAAATAATTAATCCTAAACGAAAAAATCAAAAACTACCCGAAATAACGCTTGGCATGGAAGTTGCAATAATCTTGGATAAAACGGTATTCTACGGCGAATCCGGCGGCCAAATAGGCGATACCGGAAAAATCGTCAATGGTAAAAATATTTTTGAAGTTTCAGATACACAAAAGGCCGGTAAAGTTATTGTGCATATCGGTATAGTAAGGGCGGGAAGCTTTAAAGAAACAGATTTAGTTACGGCAGAGATCAATTCTGAGCGTAGGCTTGTTATTGCTCGGAATCATACAGCTACGCACATATTACAGGCGGCTTTACGCAAAGTTCTAGGAAATCATGTTCAACAGCAGGGCTCTTTGGTAGATGAAAATAGTTTCCGTTTTGACTTTACGCATTTTAAAGGGTTATCCAAGGATGAGATTGCCCGGGTTGAAGAAGTAGCTAATGGTTATATTTCTAAAAGCCAGGCAGTAAACTGTAAAGAGATGGCTTTAAAAGAGGCAAAGAAAAGAGGGGCGTTAGCGTTCTTTGAGGAGAAGTATGGTGAAAATGTGCGCGTAGTCAGTATCGGAGATATTTCAAAAGAGCTATGCGGAGGAACGCATATTGATAATATCAGTAAAATCGGCCTTATAAAAATAATCAGCGAGGGATCGGTAGCCAGCGGCATAAGAAGGATTGAAGCTGTTACCGCTAAATTTGCGGAAGAGTTTATTAAGGAGCAAAAACAGAAAGCTGCCGAAGAATCTGCGAAGAGGAATAAGCTGGAAGAACAAAAGGAGCAGGAAAAGAAGCGCAGCGCGGAAATGAATAATATAGCGCGCCAGAGGCTGCCTATCCTTATAGAAAATTGTGTAAAGATCAACGGTATGAATACTGTTTTCTCGCTTGAAAATAATTTAGAAATGAATTCGTTACGGCTCCTGGCAGATCTGATAAAAGAGAAATTAAGCCAGGCGGTAATTGCTTTAGGCTCAGAGAAAGACGGCCGGGCATTTTTGGTTATCGGCATAACTGCGGATTTATGCGCCAAAGGCCTGGATGCGGAAAAGCTTATCCGCCAGGTTGCGCCAATTATTGACGGCAGCGGCGGCGGCAGAAAGGATTTTGCCCAGGCAGGCGGAACGAACGCAGGAAATTTAACGCTGGCATTTGATAAATTAAGAGATATAATAAATAAATTAACTTAAGCCTCAATAAATGAAAATAATCCGTTTTGGCAGTAAAAAATTAGAGAAGATTTATAACCGCGGGGCCTTGCGTCAATTCCGCGTTGAGGAAAAAGTCAGAAAGATCATCGATGATGTGCGTATTGCCGGCGATGAGGCTTTGATCAAGTTCACGCGCAAGTTTGATAAGGTCAAGCTAAACACGCGGCAATTAAAAGTTTCCCAGATTGAGATAGGCGGGGCTTATGCTAATATCAGCCCGCATTTTGTCAGTTCGTTAAAAATAGTTATTGAAAACGTAAACCGTTTTTACCGCAAGCAGCTGCGTAAATCATGGAGGTTAAAAGGCCCTGAGGGAGTGGTCCTGGGTGAAAATTATACGCCTTTAGAAAGGGTCGGAGTTTATATCCCTGCCGGGACCGCGCCGCTTGTTTCTACTGTTTATATGACAGTTCTACCGGCTAAACTCGCAGGGGTTAAGAAGATTGTTTTAATCAGCCCTCCGGATAAATTCGGCTATATTAATCCGCACATTTTAGTAGTTGCTGATTTATTGAAGGTTGACGAAATTTACCGGGTAGGCGGAGCGCAGGGAATCGCGGCCTTAGCTTATGGGACAAAGACGATTCCCCGGGTAGATAAAATTGTCGGCCCGGGGAATATTTATGTAAGCGAGGCAAAACGGCAGGTTTTTGGAGTCGTTGATATTGATATGATTGCCGGGCCGACCGAGCTTGTGATTATTGCCAACCGTTTTAGCGACCCGAAATTTATCATTGCCGACCTTCGCGCGCAAGCCGAACACGCAAAGGGGCTGGCGATATTGATTACTAATTCTAAAAGCTTAGCCAAAGAGGTAAAATCCCAATTAGACGGGGATAACGGTCATATTATTTTGACCAAGGATTTAAAACAGGCCTGCGAGATTGTTAATAAAATTGCGCCGGAGCACCTGGAAATCCTTGTGCAGAATCCTAAGGCGCTGATTAAGAATATTAAAAATGCCGGGGCGATATTTTTAGGGCCCTACAGCCCGGTAGCTTTGGGGGATTACGTCGCCGGGCCAAGCCATGTTTTGCCTACGCTTGGTACAGCACGGTTTTTTTCCGGTCTAAACGTAACTGATTTTATCAAAAGCAGCCACATTATC
>JAHFFR010000017.1 GCA_023247825.1 Candidatus Omnitrophota bacterium | reverse complement strand
GTAGTTTTACCTGTTCCGCGGGGGCCAAATAAGAAGAAACTTTTATCTTTCGGTGGTTCTATTAATCTGGAATACATAGTTCCATTTTACATATATTTTTGGAGTTGTCAATAAATCTTTTCTTGGTGCACCGCCAATTTCGCTTTATCCGCCAGGACCGCGTTATTCTTTCCCTGATGCTTTCTTTAACTGTTCCAGAAACCCGGAGTCAACTTTAAACCCCAATGACTCTGCCTTATGCACATCTTCCCAGCTTTTACCGAATTCCTGTTTTAAAAAATATGTAACTGCCCGTTTATAATAAACATAAGGATAGTTAGGAATAAATGATAGGGCTTTATTGTAATCAGCAAATGCCTGATCAAAGTTCCCCTTAAGAGAATAGGTTAATCCACGATGAACATAGACTTCCGCATAATCGGGTTTAATTTCAATTGCCTTGTTGTAGTCAGAAATAGCACGCTCAAAATCTTCTTTATTAGAATAGGCAAGCGCTCGCTGAAAGTATCCTTCGGAATTATTAGGGTTGATTTCTATTAGTTTATTGAAGTCAGAGATGGCTTGGTCAAAATCTTTCTTATAAGAATATATAAGCCCACGGGCAAAGTAAGCATCAGCAAACTTAGGGTTAAGATGGATAGCAACATTGTATTCAACAATTGCCTCATCATACATTTGTTTTTTGCAATAATCTCTCCCTTTATTAAACAATTCTTCTTCGGGTTTTTGAGCATAGATATTTTCGAGAATAAAAAATAACGTTATAAAAATAACTACGACTATTTTCCCTAAATCTCGTTGTTTAAAAATCATCTTAATCTCCGTTTTATTTATTCTATTATATCATTGATAAACATGGGGATAAACTAAAATGTCGCCATAATCTTATTGTTTAGTTACTTAGAAAATGATATTCTTTAATGTGTAAATAACCGGGAGTAATTATGAAACTCAGAAAGATTACTAAACTTGCCAAGGATATATTATTGGTAAAGGTTTTTAAACGGAAAATACCTATCCGGGTAAAACATCATATTACTTACAGATGTAACTTAATGTGCCCCTTTTGTTTATTTAATAAAAAATTAAATCAACCGGATAATTCTGAGATGAATACTTCCCGGGTAAAAAAAATGATGGCTGAATTTAAAAAAATGGGCACAAAATTCTGGTTATTCTGTGGCGGTGAACCTTTCTTAAGAGAAGACCTCGGGGAGCTAATTAACTATGCCAAAGATGAAATGGATTTTCATTGTAGCTTGACCACTAATGGAGTTCTGCTTACCGAGAGAATAAAAGGCGATCCTTCTTTTAAGCGGCTCGACTTGGTTCAGATTAGCTTAGATGGGCCGGAAAAAATCCAGGATAGGCTACGAGGGGCAGGAACTTATGAAAAAATTATTTACGCTTTGGATACTTTAAGAAAATTATGCATAAAGACAACAATTATGGTTCTGATTACCAAGGATAATCTTAATTACCTCGGTTGTCTTGTTAAGATTGCAGACCGATATAACGCAAATATTGCCTTTCAAGCAGCAGGAACTGAGCCCGCAGGCTGGCCTGGATTAAAAGAAGATTTCTTCCCTGACAGAAAAATATTCAAAAAAGCTATTGAAGAATTAATAAAAGAAAAAAAGAAAACCCGGCTTATCGTTTCCTCTTTTAGTTATCTTAAAATGTTAAAAGACTGTTGGCCTGATATTCCTCATAAGATAAAATGCTACGCTGGACAGTTTTATTGTGATATTACTCCCGAAGGATTTGTTGCGCCTTGTTGCGCCAAGTTAGATTTTACTGATGCCAACTATCATGGTTTAGGTATAGGATTCCAGAATGCCTTTTTTAACTTAGATAATATGACTGGATGCCGTGATTGTTATTATGCCGGACCCCAAGAATTAAATATTGTATGGGAAATGATCCCCTTAAGAATAAAAACTTTATATAGGGATTATCTTCGCAGAAAGATAATCTAAAATTATGAAAAGGAATGTTTTAATTTTAAGTATATTTTTTCTGCTTTTTTTAATTCCTCTAAGGGTGCATCCTCAAAATGAATATGAAAAATTAATTAAACTTTATACAAAATATTTACAAACAGAAGAAGATGTATTTAAAAAACTGACTTTTAAGCTTTCTCAAGAACAATTATTAAAAAAAGGATCTAATCTAAAATTTACCCTTGAAGATAATTTAGGTAGAAAGTGGATATTTAAACCATATCGGGCTAAAGAATCGGCAGCAGTGTATCATTTATATAGATTATTTGGCATTGAAACTCCAGAAGTTCATTATATTAATTTTGCCTTAAATGGCAAACAAATAACAGGAAGTATACAAAGATATGTCATTAGTAAAGCTGGGTTAGAAAATTATTCTCTCCAAAGGCTTTCTATCAAAAGTTTAAATTATTTGCTAAAAAGCCATGTGGTTGATTGGTTTATTAACAATTTCGATGATCACGCGTTAAATTATTTAGTTTTATCTTTAGATAAAAGTGAAAATATCAAAGATTTAGTCCGCATAGATAATGAAGCGGCATTTACGGAAAATTGTAATTTTGATTATGCTCGCATGCTCTGTGTACCCAGCCAATCTGGCAGTATCTACCTATCAGGAAAAAATAACTCATATTTTTATAGGCTTTGTGAAGCTTATAAGTCTAAAACAATAAACTTGCCCTTAGAAGATAGCTATATTTTTATTAAATTCGTCGCAAATTTCCCCGAAGATTTTTTTGAACATTTAATACTGTCTGTAAAAACGGAAAATTCTAATGAAATAATTGATACTAATTTTGAGCGAGAAAAGAAGAAATTTGGAAACTTTCTAGAACCCATAATTTCCAGGAAACGAAGTCTTCTGTTGGATTTTAGAAGATTTTACAGCAATTTAGCTTCTTGTAGAAATGAAATTTTAGTATTTCATGAGAATAATCACGATGAAAGAAAAATTATTGCGCAAATTTCGCAAAACTTGGTTGAGCATACTAATGAATTAAACAAGGAAAAATTAAGACTTGAAAATTCCCCCCAGAAACCTATCGAAATTGAGGCAGTAGTTTCTTTAGGGGGTTTTCAGGTATTAAAGAATATCTATTTTTTGTATTGGTTTGGCAATAAAGAAGAATTGGTTGTAAAATGTGGTGAAGCTTTAGATAGGTTAAGGCAGCTTGATTTGGCTGCCATAAATAAAAATGAAAAAATTGCTCTTAAATATTATATACAAGAGGTTAAAAAAATACGCTCAGGAAAAGGCGCTTCTTTTGCATACAATGAGATAAATAAAGTAATTGCCAATATTTCACCCCAAGAGTAAATTATTGTGTTAATATAGAGGCGTGTTTATTTTTTGTACTGACCGGTGGATTTCATAATTCATCACGGACTCTTTTAAATTAAAAATAGGAAATAACATAATGTGTATAAAATCTCTTATCAATATCAACCTGTCAAATACATTATATTTCGATGTTCCGAATCTCCTCGGGTAGTGTATAACCTTTACTTCTCCAATTTTAAATCCTAATTTGAACATTATCAAAGGCAAAAGAATGTGTAGGCTTTTAGAAAAATAAATATGCTCTAATAGGTCTTTTTTAAAAACTCTCAGGCTACAACCAAAATCATGTACGTTTTCTTTCGTGATAATACGGCGTATAGCACAGATAATCTTTGAAATAGATACTTTACCCCAAGAATCTTTCCTATTATACCTCCATCCACAAACAATTTCACAGCCTTCTTCCATCTTCTCTAAAAGCTTGGGGATATCTTTCGGATCATTTTGCAAATCGCCGTCCATTGTGATAATTAATTCACCTCTGGCAATATTAAGCCCTGCCCGCATAGCAACAGACTGTCCGTAGCGTTTTTTTAAAGTAATGACAGTTAAATTTGGTGAGCTGAAGGGAATACTCTTTAATTTATCCAAACTTCCATCCGTGGAGCAGTCATTTACGAAAATGATTTCGTAAGGTTCACCTATTTTACCCATAACATCTTTTATAGAAAGATAGAGAGGACAAATCGAATTTTCTTCATTGCACACCGTAATTACTATCGAAAATATCACTTAGGATCCTTTTTTAATTAATTTAAATATTTACCAACTTTAAAAAATTTATTAATACGGAGAACTATGTTATAATCAATATTGTGAAAAATTTATTTTTAAATAAGCGTAAAGATATCCTGCTGATACTTCTTCTCATTATACTCGCCAGTGTTTTCTTTATAATAAACCCTTCATTAAAAAAAACATTTGAATACAATCCTGACGAAGGTTTTGAATTAATGAAATCTTCGCTTTATCTAAATGGCTTCCCTCTATTTAGCCAAATATACAGCGACCAACCACCATTATATACTGTAATTGTTTCTTTTTGGTTTAAATTATTTGGTTCATCAGTTTACCAAGGGCGCCTGCTAATTTTGATTTTCTCATTGATACTTATATTAACATTTTATCATATAATCAAAATTTGGTGGGGTAATTTCTGCGCCTTTATGGCAGCTATATTCTTGCTTAGTTCTTCGCTCTACATCCCTTTAAGCGCTTCAGTAATGATTGGTACAGCCTCTCTTAGCCTGGCAATGCTATCAATTTATTGTATAACGCTTTATAGAAAACTTTATTTAAAACGCTACTTAATCTTATCCGCAATCTTTATCGCTCTTTCATTACATACAAAGTTATTTACTTTGTTTCTTTTGCCACTGATTCCATTAGAAATTATCCATGCTAAAAGACTGAATGCAAAAAAAACACAGCAAAACCATCTATTATCGCAGATTTTCCGTGACATCCTTTTATGGTTTGGCATTGTCTCGATAATCTATCTTAGTATTGCAATAATATTTTTCCATTTTAATTTACCTTTATATACCCAGCTATTAGCAAAACCCCATCTAAAGAAATTAATCTCACCGGGGGATGATTTTCTTCGCATATGGAAAACGATTAGGATAGATTATGATATCGCACTCCTTGCATTAATTGGCGTGATCCTGCTTATTAAACAAAAGGCGGGAAAATTTTTCCTGCCTCTTTTATGGCTGATATTGGTTTTTATTATATATGTTAACTACAGCCCCGTCTGGGCTCACTATTACCTGCTTTTTTCAATTCCTCTTTGCTGGTTAGCGGCGATTTACTTTAGAAATTTTTCTATCAGGAACATAGCCAAAAAAGGCATTTCCCGCTGGCTAATATTTATTTTAATAACCGTAACTATATTGAGGTTACCTTTTAAATATAATACAAATATAAGAAATATCGAAAATGAAGCAACAACGCAAGAATATAAAATAATTAATAATTTGTTATTGAAATATAAACCATTTACTCGCTGGATCGTTACAAATAGGCCAATATTTGCTTTTTATGCTAATCTTATGGTTCCTCCGGAGTTAGTTCTTACCAGTCATAAAAGAAGATTTACCGATAAGACCGAACAATCATATTTTATAGATAGATTGGAGGAATATAAACCCGAACAGATACTTTTAGTTTTAGACAGCTTAAATTTTTATGGCCCAGAAATAATATCTTATATTGAAGAAAATTATTTTAAAATTTACGGAAATGAATTTCTGCATCGCACGCCGGTTTATTCGAACTTCCCCATCTCTTATTTTTGGGAACCCATTGGCAGGTATTTACCTGCTCGGATGCAGATTATCGCGGATAAATGGTTTTATGACCTAGTATGGCATTCCCTGCAGATACCTGTGCCCAGGATAAAAAATATACAGGGCTTGGCCGTTAATAAAACGAGAGTGGAAATTTTTATACGCAAGGATATTCTCGAAAGAAGGTAATAATGATGAAAAATATTTCAAGTTTTTTTTCTAAAAAGACGGATATTATTATTCCAGTATTTCTATTTAGCATACTAATTATCTGGGGGGTTTTAAACGCCCCGCTTAAAGAAACGTTTGAATACAATATAGACGAAGGGATTGTTTCGATACAATCTCTACTGCATCTTAGGGGATTCCAACTTTACAAAGAAATCTGGAGTGACCAACCGCCCATATTTATAGTTATTCTATCTTTATGGTATAAAATGTTCGGGGCATCGTTTTATTGCGGCCGAATTTTAGTTTTAATCTTCTCAACATTTCTTGCCCTGACGTTTTACCTAACCATTAAAAACTTATGGGGACGGATTGGAGCTTTCGCGGCATACGTATTCTTAATTCTATCTATGTCTTATATGCGCCTGAGCGTATCAATAATGATTGGCCTGCCTGCTTTAACGCTGGCCATGGCTTCAATCTATCTCGCGGCTCTCTACACTAAATCTAAATTAAAATACCAGCTTATTCTATCTGGAATTTTAATGGCTCTTTCGCTACAAACTAAGTTCAATACATTTCTACTCATCCCGGTTATAGCGCTGGGAATCTTACGCGTACGCAGGTTATGGCTGGCAACCGTTTTATTTACTTATCTTGCTATCATGGCAGTATTCTTCTATCCGGATTTCCATCTGTTCATTCCGCAATTAGTAAAACCTCATTTTACATTATTAAATTCGGATAAAACGCATCTTCCTGTTACCTATTATATGTTACTTCAGGACTACGATATCGCTTTACTTGCTTTGCCTGGCATAATCTTATCCGTGAAAAAAATGGATTGGCATTTTTTTGCGCCGTTTTCTTGGTTATTATTGAATTCCGCAATGCTGCTTACATATAAACCGGTATGGTACCATTATTATCCGCTCATCTCTATCCCCGCATGTTGGCTGGCAGCAATCAGTATTAGCAAATTCTTCAGCATTAATATGCTACAGGGTTGGCTTCCCAAAAAAAATACCTTTGATGCACTAGATGTACTTTTACGTTGGTTTACGGCAGGACTGATTATTTTAAGTATTATAACCCTTCCTACTAAATATCATAGAATGCGCAGCAGTTTGCAGGGCAAAACTTCTTTCCAGGAGCGCCAAATATTAGAGTTATTATTAAAATATAAGCATAATACCCGCTGGATATTTAGTGATATCCCCTCGTTCGCTTTTTCTACCGGTATGTTAATACCTCCGGAAATCGCGGTTACATCTGTCAAAAGAGAATTGGCGAGCGAATCAGCAGGAGATTATTTTGTGCGGATATTAGAAAAATATACACCGGAACAAATACTTTTAAGTTCAACTTATGAATATTCCCCTAAAATTATTTCCTATATTCAAAAAAATTACATTAAAATCTATGACGGCTATGAGCAAAAAACGCGCAATTATTCATATCCTAATTTTGACTTCCCTATTTCTTATCTCTGGGAACCCATTGGCAGGTATTTACCTGCTCGGATGCAGATTATCGCGGATAAATGGTTTTATGACCTAGTATGGCATTCCCTGCAGATACCTGTATTTAGGATAAGAAAGATTTCGGGTTGGGCTGTTAATACGACAAGGGTAAAAATTTTTATACGCAAAGACATTTCCAGGGAAAGTTAAAACCTGCACCAGTCAGGATATTAAGATTAAGGATTGCTATTAAGGCGTTGTTCTGAATAGGAATAAGCCACCATATTGGCAAGATTTTTATACGCCCCGAGATGGAACTCTCTGAGCTGCCGATACCAGGAATAAGTTGTAAATATATAATTTCCCCTGCCGTAATGTGCGACAAGATATGCGCCTTTAACCACTTTACTAGTACAAGAAAGAGAAGAGGTTAGCTCGGTATATTTAACTGGATATCCGGAAGCCGCAACAAATCCTCTATCCTGAATCCATCCTTCAAAATCCCGAGTTGTAATTTTATTGGGGAAATTAAAAAGCGGGTGTCCGGAAACTAAAATTGTTACCGTGGTATCTTTATTGCATATCGGTTCAAAAGATATCTTAAGCGGGTAAGGCGCCAAACTAAATTCTTCCGGAATGCTATCCTGGAGCAAGATTATTAGGCTCCCTCCCTCCTCCACGAACTTAAGAAGCTGTTTATCAACATCCTTAAGTTCCGATAAGAGATTACTCATCCCTTTATTTAAAATTATAATATCAAAATCCGAAAAATTTGCTTCTGCAATAAACTTTGTATCTATTTTTTTAAAATCGCAGCCTAAAGTCTTAAGGGCAATAAATAAAATACCGCTGTTTTCTTCAAGTAATCCTATTTTTAAACCGTTGACTATTTTAATTCCCGGAAAACCTGAAGGGATGACCTTTCCGGTTTTTTGCGCAGATGCATCATTGTTTAAGAAATTTTCCCGCAAAGGATAATTACTTGTTTTAACTAATTCATAACCGATTTCCCCTGCTGGCAACATAGCCGAGAAAAAATTCTTAGAAAATACTTGGCTTGCGTGTTGAGACAATGCCTCCCGCGCAATCTGCTGATATGTTTTACCTTCCGATGAAGCGCATTCCTGAGTATCGATTACAATCTCATCCAATGGATAATCTTTTTTACCCGTTGCTCTCTGGTAAAACCTAAGAGGCTGCCAGGGCAAAAGCCCATCTTTAATCATTTCCGGATAAGCCTTTGGGTTTCCAGCTAAATCAAAGGCTTCCTGCGCCAGATAAGCTAATGCCTGATGCTGACAATGCTCGGAAGACACATTATGTTTTGTAACAATTATATCGGGTTGGATGAGGCGATAAAAATAAACTAATCTGGATAAGGTATCCTGTCTGTTCCATTTTTTGAATGCTTCCTCCGTTTCACAACAGTATCCAAAATCTCTTTTACCTAAATAAAAAACTCGGTTAACTCCTAATACAGAAGCGGATCTTTCTATTTCTTCTGTGCGCAAAGCGCCCAATTCCTGATAAAGCTCAGAGCCAATACGATTTTCTCCTCCTTCTCCGCGGGTTGCCAAGAGAATATAGGTTTTTGCATCAAACTTTTTTTTGAAATAAATCAATGCTTCTGCATCTTCATCATCCGGGTGAGCAGCCAGACAAAGTATACGGATAGGTTTTTTAATTTCTTCACCCTGATTTTTTTTAATTTCTTCTTTAAGCAGATTTAGCTTAAAAATCATTTCCTCTGGAAAAAGAAGAGAATTATTATCCACAAGTTTACTTGATATATTCTCTTTAGCAAGCCTTTTATTGAACGCCTCTTTAAAAATCTTATACGCGCATAAAGCAGAGTTCTTATCAGGAAATTTCATTATCCACGCTATGGGTAAAGCTTCAAAAGGCTTTACTTCTACCGGGTGGGAAACATCCGAAACCGTAGTAAGCGGGGAAAAGTAATCCGGATTAGACAACATATATTTACCCTCTTTTATGCCGGCATAAAACTTAATATGCCCATCAACGGTATCACATAAGATATCTATTATTTTCCGCTGTTCTTCTGGAACCATCTGGCTAAAATCAAAAAAGGCCTCCTGCGGTTTATTCTTAAGATCTTTATCGCTTTCTATAGCATAAACTACCTGTTTTCTTCTTCCCCCCCCGAGGATTTTTTCAAATTCCCTGCCGGTTAAATCAGCGCTTTGACTGTAAATATTAAGATTGGTTTCATTAACTTTTCCTCCTTCATGCTGACCGGCAATGAAGAGAGGTATCTTTGCATTTCTCTGCGCCCTTTCTATAAGATTATAATCCCTAGCCTCTATCCCTCCTAAGCTATACTTGTTTAATATCGCCGTATCTTTATCTTCGTAAATATCAATAATGATTTTCTGGGCAATCTTTTGTTCCAATGTCATATCTTTTATGAAAAGCAGTAAGTGCCTATTAAAAATTCTTTCCTTTTCCTTTAATATTCTTTCAAACGAATCATTGATCTCGCTTTCGGTAATCCTGCCCTCTTTTACCGCCTTGCTTACCGCCTCAATTACACCTCCAATAAGTTCTTCTGCCTTACCGCGTTCAGGATAGATAATAACAATATCTGTGCCAGCTTTAAAAGCCATAATCGTAATTTCATTAATATAAGGTTCTTTTATATTTTTCTCAAACGCGTATCCTCTAATTGCCTGCATATTAAGCAACTCGTCAGAGATAATTATCCCTTTAAAACCTAATTCTTTTCGTAAAATATCATTCTGGACTTTATAAGATAAAGAGGCAGGTTTATCGTCGAAGCAGGTATATACAGCATGGCTGGTCATTATCCAGAAGGGCTCATTTTTTTTAATCAATTCTTTAAAAGGAAAAATGTCCTTTTTATAAATTTCTTCCTTAAGGATATCTAATTTAGGCAGCCATTTGTGGGTATCATAACGCACTCTGCCTAAGCCGGGAAAATGTTTTACTACCGGAGTTATTCCTTCTATGTTCATCGCCTCCACCATTTTGCACGCTAATTCAGAGACAATTTCCGGCTTATCAGAAAAAATTCTTTGCTTTTCTACTAAATTAATTTTTAAATCATGGATGTTATCGGCGACATCAGCCACCACTCCAAAATTTACATTGTATCCATGTTCTTTCATAATCATGGATACCCGTTTCCATTCATTATAAAATACATTGAGATACGCTTCTTTTTGTTTAGGCGTTTCGTATAAATATTTTTCGCTGTGGGAGGCTATTCGGTCGTCAGAAGTAAAAGTTGCGGGTTTTGCTTGCGCTAGGCTGATGCAAAAGAGAAAAAAAAATATAAAAAACCGTGAAGAAAATATTTCTTACTGATTAGTTTTATCACCTTCGGTTTCCATTATATAAATATCGTTTTTCTCAGGTCCGAAATGAACTTTGCTCATGCTCATAATTGAATTATCTAAGAGTTTAGTGATATCGGCTTGGGTATACTTCCCATCTGGTTTAAGAGTACCAGTTGTCTGAATATCTCTCATCATCGCGTATAATTGAGGTACATCGAATTCTTTTTCGACCGGGTTTTTTCGGCGCTTTAACTTTAATCCACCTATGTCTGTCGGCTGGTCCTGGTCATAACGCGAAGTGGTTATGGTGAAATCGCCTGAATCATTATTTAAATTATGGCACTTTTCTAAGCCCAACCAAGGTGCGCTCTCAGTAATTTTGGGCAATTCTTTAGGATAATCATTTATTCCCACGCGGACCAGATGCAAAAATCCCTTAGTGCCATCTGGCTTAGGCTTATCCTGCCAAGCATAGACAATTTCATTTCTGTAAGATTCCTCGGGCTGATGAGAAGTATATTGTCCATCGCCATTCACATCAGTATATTCTCCCTTGTCAGGAATTCCATTATTATTTGAATCTGTCCAGGGTTCGCCCCTATTTATCGCATCTACCAGATGCGCAATAGTTGCTTTTATATAATCAATATCGGAATTTAATGCGTGCAGAATTCTGATTGCCTGCTCGACTTCGGTAGAGCCGGAAGTACTATCCCACTGGCCTGCGGTAGGAGAGCGCCAGGATAATTGGCCTTGAAAATCACAAATAGGAGAGCGTCGAGGATCCCTGTTGCAAGAGCACGCGCAAGACGCAGAACGAGATCCTAAAGGGCACCAGCTGGGTTTTGTTCCATATAAATCTCCATTTACACAAACCGGAGGATTAGCGCCACCCCAGGCAGTGCAGTAAATTCCTGCAAAACTGCATGGTTTGGGAGTACAACAGGGTGTCCAACAATCGTGGCCACAGCAAGACTCTGTGGCGCATGAGCTTCGCGTATCTCCTACTCCATATTCGTTATGTCCATTCTCCGCTGCAATGACATCTTTAATCCCAGTAGTTGCAGTATTATTTAAAGTTTCTAATTCTTCGATCGACTTTTTAATATAGTCGTAGTCGCGGGTTAAACGCAAATAGATATCGCCACTTAAATCGCCGTCTTTACTACCTTTATAATCATCATGTAGTTTAAAATCATAAAAAAGGGGAAGCCACTGCGTGATATTGCTAAGCTTCGTATTAACCGGCATCTCTAATACATCTTTGGTCTTGATCAGGAAATCTCTCAGATCATTTCCTATCAAATTATTTACATAGTTGGTACAGAGACAGGTTTGCGTTGGGTCATTACACTGCGATGCCAAACTGCAAAAAGCTGAAGGATACGCGGATCTCAGTCGTTGTAATAAGTCAAGAAGCTTAACCTGTAAAAAACCGCCAATGACCTGCTGCCATACATCTGTTTTAGTTGCATCTATTTTTATAATCGCTATTTCTTTATCTGCAACACTTTGCACCCAAGGCGGACAATTGGTGCAGGTTATCTCATAATTAGCCGGAGGATCGCCTGGTTTAATAACATAAGAGAACTTCTTGATCTTCCAGGTTTTATCATCCCAGCCATCTTTATCTATAACAATAAACCTTTGTAATTCACTATTAAAGGTATCCAAAGCAGTCTTTAAATTATCGTCACTTACTAAAGGAAGCCTTTTTTTATAATACCACGTGGCAAATCTGCTTGCTGTTTTCTGCCCAGACATTCCGGGTATAGCGTTCAAGACATAATCCTGTGGAGTAGAGTCATCATGAAAAGTGCTCATCCCCACGTTTTTTAACTCAACTTCATCGGTTTGCATGGAGCGTAAAGCCTGAAATAAGGTTTCTTCTCTCAGGCGGTTATGCAAGGTCATATCATTAAATTTTGTGTTTATTCCGCCAAGCATTGACGAACCTATAATAGCAGCGGTAGGGATACCAGCAACAAGGCTAGCGCCCAAAGTAGAGGGGATAAGAATCACAGTTCCAATTATAACCAATGCCAACGCTAACCAACCCGGCCCGCATACTTGACAGCCTGTTGCAGGGCAAGACCCGCTTATCTTTAAAACTTTATCCTTATAATAATGGCTTATACTTCCTATTTGAGAGGCCAGGCCCAGCGCGGCCCGATCTGCCACAGTGCTGGTTGTGGTCTTAACCTGGCTTACCTTGCTTATGTTTATAAACACGGCGACGAACAAAAAAATAACCGCGATGACAAAAGTAATGATCACCGCGATTTGGCCTTTATAGGGTTTCATGTTTTCTTTTTAAATATTTCTTCGGAAAATGTAATGCCTCTTTTGCGTAAATCGTCGAGAAAGGTGGGCAATATTCCTGTGGCTTGAAACTCCCCCTGGATTTTTCCGTGGGTGTCAATGCCGGTCTGATGAAAAACAAATATATCGTTTAACCCGATGTGCAGTTCATCGAGCATTCCGGTAAGCTCGGTTATCTGCATAATTTTTCTTGTTCCGTCGGATAGCCTCGCGGTATGGACAATCATATCAATGCTTGAGGCAATCATCTCGCGGATTGCCCTAAGCGGTATTTCTATGCCGCTCATCAGAATCAGAGAATCCATTCGCGCTAAAACATCCTGCGTGGAATTGGCATGCAGTGTAGTCATCGAGCCGTCGTGGCCGGTATTCATCGCCTGAAGCATATCCAGGGTTTCCTGACCGCGGCACTCTCCGATAATAATCCGGTCAGGCCGCATACGCAGGGAATTGCGGAATAAATCGCGCACCATAATCGTGCCTTTACCTTCGATATTGGGAGGCCGCGATTCTAAGCGTATCCAGTGCGCATGGTCAAGCTTTAATTCCGCCGCATCCTCGATAGTAATAATCCGCTCTCCGTTCGGCACGAATTGCGAAAGCATGTTCAGAACAGTAGTTTTTCCTGAGCCGGTCCCTCCGGAAACGATTATATTCTTACGGGCTAAAACACAGGCCTTAAGAAACTCCCCCATAGTATTATTTAAAGTATTCATCCGCTCTAAATCATCTACCTTCATCCGTTCCTGGCTGAATTTCCTGATTGTCAGTGTCGGCCCGGTAAGGGAGAGCGGAGGGATAATCGCGTTAACCCGCGAGCCGTCGGAAAGCCGGCCATCGACCATCGGCACCGATTCATCGACCCGCCTGCCCAGCGGAGCGATAATCCTCTCGATTATCTGCCTGACCTGCTCATTGGAAACAAATCTTTTTTTGCACAGTTCCAGTTTCCCGTGTTTTTCCATATAGATCTGGTCTTTATTATTCACCAGGATATCCGTGACCGCAGAATCGCTGATCAAATCTTCAAGCGGCCCCAGTCCGAGCGCCTCATCGATTATTTCTTTTACCAGGCCTTCACGTTCTTCGCGCGAAGAGATCAAGCCCCCTGTTTCTTCGGTTAAAGCGTTATTAATTGCTTTTATTGTTTTCTGGCGCAAATCTCCGGACTTTTGCGCATCGCCGGCTACCAGGTCGATCCTGCGCAAATCCAACTCCCGGATCAGGCGCTGGTGGACCCGCTGCTTTAAGGCGTCAATTTTTTCTTCATAACTCATCTTCCTTGCGGCCGCATGCGGCATGCTTTGAGAAATAGCCTCCAGAGAAGACACATCTTCTTTTAGAATCTCCTCTTTTTTTGCTAGAGGAGCAGCGGCAAAGATTACTTTCAGGTCCTCATGTGAAATAAAAAGCTCCGGATCGGTAGATAACTCCTTTGCCAAGGCATCCAACGCAATGGACGCCCGGCAGCGAGGACTTTCTAAAACCAGCGGAACCTTGTGATTCAAAGCCGAACCGGCAAGCTTGCCCTCGGAAGGAATGTAGGCAATCAGATTACACGGCAGGGCAGCTTTCACTTCCTCCCAAATCACCCCTCCTAAGCTCTCTGCCCGGTTTAAGATTATCCGCATCATCTTAAGCGGAAAATTAAGAGATTCCAATATCTCTATGGCATTTTTCGCCTGATGGACCGAAAGTATGTCGGGGTTAACAACTATCGAAATCAGGTTTGACTGCTCAATAAAAGCAACCAAAAGCTTATTAATCGCCCGGCCGCTGTCAGCAATAATAAAATCGTATTGGGGGCCTAAATCTTTCAGGACGCGCGATAAAAATTTATCCTCCGTATAGATATTCAGCTTTTCTCTGGGATTTAAAATAAGCGGCATAAAATGCAGGCTGCTGGAAAAATTCAGGCCGCTTGAGGGGTAGGTAAGTATATAATCGTTAAGCTGCGCCGGGGAATAATTATTTTTCTGCCAATCAGGGACAAGGTCAACTAATGCCTTTGCCGGTTTTAAGTTCAAAAGCATAGCCATATCTCCCGGCAAATCTAAATCCATATCAATTAAAAGGACTTTTTTGCCGGATATTTTTTTGGCAAGGGAAACGGCTAAATTTGAGGCGATAAATGTCCTGCCCACGCCGCCCTTAGGACTAAAAATAGATATGCTCTGCGCCATTTTTTAGGTTATTTTATTTCATAAATAACAGGAAGGTCAATCTGAAGCTCTTCCTGATTAATTCCAGGAGGGAATGGCGGATAAGGCGCGCTATCCTTTACTATTTTTATGGCATTCTCATCAAGCACGCCGAATCCCGATGATTTTTTAAGCTCTACCCCCAAAAGCCGGCCAGTGCGATGAATTCGCAGGCCTAATTTTAAGGAACCTTCCATTTTCGACTTTTTAGCCATTGAAGGATAAACAAAGTTATTATTTATCCGCTGATTAATATCACGAATATACCCGGAAAAATCTGGCGTTCCAAGCTTAATTTCTTTTTTCTTGGTTTTCTCTTTCGCTGCCTCTTCTTTTTTTGCCGGAGGGAATGCTACTTCTGCTTTAGTTTCTGTTTTAGATACATTCTCTTTTATAATTCTGGGGGTAAGCGTAACTACCAATTCAGTATCGCCTAATGCCCCGCTGCCGCCGCCTTTATTAGTAGTTTCCTTCCGGAAAAATAAACCTAAAATAGGGACATCACCAAGCCAGGGGAACTTGCGCAAATCCTCCTGGGTTTTTTGCTTAATTAAACCGCTGATTGCCAGGGATTGGCCGTCATTCAGGTAAACCTGCGTTGAGGTATTGCGCTTGCTAAGAGGGTATGCCTTGGCAGTAGGCGAGGTTGATGAGCCAAGGGTCTCGGCTGTGCCGACATCGCTTACCTCCACATTCAATGCCAATTGAATTTTCCCATCCTGGGCAAGCTTCGGCCTTATTTTTAATTTAATACCGAATTCTTTGTACTCTACGTTTGTGCCCTGGCCTCCTCCGGTCTGGCTCAAGACCGTAGTCAACACCGGTTTTTCTCCGCCAACCAAAAGCTCAGCTTCCTTGCCGCTTTGACAGACCAGCCGAGGCCGGGAAAGGATGCGCGCTTTACCTTCTTGGATTAAAGCATCTAATTTAAAAGTAAACGGATCAGCACCGGCAGAGGTACCGCGCTGTAAATTTAAAACTTTAAATAAAGTTGACCATTTTGTTCCCGCGGCGGCAATACCGGGAGAGCCTTCCTCAATAAGATTGACGGCGCCCGGCCAGGTAAATCCCAAAGTCTTGGTAGCATCTTTATTTAACTCTAAAACCATCGTATCAATCTCTATGCTTGCCCTTTCTTCCTTTAGCTGAATCAGGTTCAGGGTTTTACCTTTAAGCGCAGCCAGGGAAGTCTCGATGCGCTCTAAATCTTCAGCCGCCTTTACTGTTCCTAAAAGCAAAACTTTGCCTTCGCTATCTGCACGGTGAGTATAAACATCCGCGACATTCAATTCTTTTAAAATACCGTCAATCCTTTCTTTCACCGGGCTCATGTCTTCCAAAAAAACCTGCAATCTTAAGAGGTGTTCTCCGGAATCATCCCAATAAACAAGATTGGTTGTTCCCGCCCCCTTAGCAGTAACAACTATCTCATCTTTACTTACCGAAGTAACATCCACAACATTGGGGTTTTCAATTACAATCCTGGTGGGCGTATTTAAAGGAAATATCTTTACATCTCCGGCGAATAAAATTACGGGCTTTACCGTTTTAGCGGTTTCCTGGCTTAAGGAATAGCCGTAACCGGATATGATAAAAAATAATAAGAACGTAAACCTTAAAAAATTCTTCATTTCTTTTCCTTATAAGATAATGGGACGATTTCCTTCTGTGATCCGCGGTATATCTCAACTACAGGCTGTGTTCCTGAACCGGCTTTGCCTTCTGCGGCGGAAGATAAATATTTTAATAATGTATCCCAATCTACCGATTCAACCGGCTCTATATTGGAATCTGCCGATGAACGCAATGCCAGCCTGATTTTACCATGATCCTGGACAAAAGAAAGTAATGCCGCCTGCTGGGGAGTGAGCGCAAAAGCAGCTGTTTGCGGGGTAGCAGCTCCGGAGCCTTTTGGCTTAGCCAGAGAGCCAATCAACTCATCTCCGATTGCTAATACCTGAACGCCTTGAAAAAGCGAGATTAAACGGGGGGTTGTTTCTTTGGGCAAAGCAACAAGAGCAAGGATATCAACATAGTCGCCGGGCCTGAGAAAACCGGCTATATTGGAAAAGTTATCAATGGAAACGGTTACAACCCTTTTGCCCTCAGGGGTAATCTCCGAAAGGGTCTTAGTAACCTTATTCGCCGGAAGGAGTTTTGTTTTTAATATCTGTTCGCCGGGGACGATCGGCCCGCTTGATATTTGGCCGATAACCTCGCCGATAACAGTAACTGCCCCGGGCTGGATATACTCCACAGGCACTTCTTTGATTTCCAAATCATCGGGGGTAATCGGGGTCTGGGCGCTAATCTCGTTTTTTGCCACCAATACTATGCCTTTTTGCACCGGAGGCGGCTGGGGGGCGCGCTGCTGAACCTGCTTTACCTTGGTTATAATTTCACTTTCTTTGCGCTGGAGATAAATATTAAACAGGAATACGGCGGCGACTCCACAGATGATCGCGATAAAAAGGGGCAGTTTTCTTTGTAGCGGTAAAGGTGCCGGCATCTATTTTATTTTATCTTCGTAGATAACTACTTTCGCTTTTTTAGAAAGCTCGTCGGTTAGCTCTTTTAACTTCTGCTGTTGTTTAAGGAACAGCACACTCTTCTTTATCTGGTCCCATAAATCGGATAAAGGCTTTACCTGGCCGCCTCTTATCCCCGTTACCTTTATAATATAGTAGCCCTTTTTATCTTTAAACACATTGCTTACCTGGCCGGCTTCCAAAGAACGGGAGAAAGCTATTTCATCAAACCGGGCTAAATCCGGGCCGCGCTGGCCTTTCTTGATAAAACCTAAATCCCCCCCCTTACCGGCGGTTTCTGCACGGGAACGCTGCGTTGCCGTAGCCGCAAAATCCGCGCCCTGTAAAAGCAGGATTAATATATCTTTCGCCTCCGGCTCGGTGTCAACGACGATTTCAGAAATCTGCCGCTCTTCAGATTCTTTAAGCTGTTCTTTGTAGGCATTATAATAATTTTCGATATCCTCCGAAGAAACATCGATATTTTGCATAATTTCCTTAATGTCCTGCATAACCAAAAGGTCGCGTTTATTTTTCTCAAGCACCTGCCTGACTTCTTCATTCCTATCCAAACCTTTATCCAGGGCATTTTGGTAAATTAAAAGCCTCCCAACAACTTCGTTTCTTAAATAATCCAGCTTCTGTTCCTTGGTAGTAATTTTGGACTCCGGATGTTCGGCCGGAACGCTGGCATTATAAGCTTCGATTTCATCGTTAAGGTCATCAATACCGACTGAAATATTATTTACCCTAGCAACCACAATTCCTTTTCCCTGGATAGCCGGAGCAGGAAAGACCTGCACTTCTTTTTTGCTTTTACCGGTAATATTAAACTTATCACACCCTAAGATACTGCCGAAAAATAAACCTACCGCAACAAACAAGATTATTTTACGCTTCACAATTTTCTTCATAGTTATTTTTAAATTACTCCTTCTTTATTTCATTGATAACTTTAACCAAAAGATCGGCAATTTTAGCGATCAAAAAGAAAAAGAAAAACATAAACGTATAAAATACCAAGATAACAATTCCCATCCAGCGAGGATTGCCCGGGACTGCGCCTAAAATCAGGGATGTCCCGCCTACAATACCCAAAAATAAAAAAATCCAGGCAGCAATCTTAACTACTGCGCTGGAAACCTTTAAAAAGCCTAGATGTTCTCGCATTAACCCCTCCTTAATCTACCAATGCCCAAGAGTTATTTTTTTTATAATATTATAAAGCTTCTTAAAATGCAAGAGAAATTTTTTAGCCCCAACCGGATTTGAACCGGTGTTTACAGGCTGAGAACCTGACGTCCTGGACCAGGCTAGACGATGGGGCCGAATGATTTGAATGTTATTCTACTATACTTGCCTCTTTAGTCAACCCCGCACCTTCTTATTAATTCACGCAATTTATTGTTCATTTAAGGATTAGGCTATTCTAATATAAAGAAGGCGCAGGGTCAACAAAATTATTGACCCTCTTATATTTGCGTTATATACTGGCTTACATGAATGTAAGTTTTGGTTTTAGCCAGCTCAAAGAACATATCCAGGCTACCAACGAAGCAGCGGGACAGGCTATAATCGGATTAAAAGGCGCACCTGTCAGCCTGGCGTTTATCTTTACATCTGCAGAATTCGTCCATCCTTTGGTTTTAAAAACTGCAAATTACCTGCTGGGAGAAACCCCCATATTAGGCTGTAATAGCTCAGGAATTATAACTAATAAAGGCATATTTAAATATGGGATTGCCGTTTTACTCCTTGGTTTAAGCCAACAGACATTTTTTAATACCGCCGCGGTTACGGATATAAACAAAAATACCTCTCTTTTATCCGGGAAGGAATTGGGCAGTGAATTGCTATATGGTTTTAAGGAAGTGCGCAGAAGCCTGGCTATAATTTTTTCGGACAAACTGATTACCGAAGGGGCCAATTTAATCAATGGATTACAGGAAAACCTCGGGCGGAGCTTTCCTTTGATCGGTGCAAGCAGCGCGGATAATTTCGCCAGTCAAAAAACTTTTCAATACTTTAATAATGAGTTGCTGACTGATTCCTGCTGCGGGATACTTTTCGGCGGTAAATTTAATTTTGGCTTCGGAATAAAACACGGATGGAAGCCTTTAGGAAAAATGCGCTGCGCTACAAAATCCAGCAGTAATGTTATTAAAGAGATTGACGATGAGCCGGCAGTAAAACTTTACCAGGATTACTTCGCTAAAGATACGATGGAGTTAGCCAAAGAATTGCGGCGCATATCTATCTTTTATCCGATAGGGATTTATCTAGAGGGAGAAAAAGAATACCTGCTGCGTAATGTTATTTCGATAAAAGATGACGGCTCCCTTGTTACCCAGGGAGATGTGCCCCAAGACAGTAAAATCAGGTTAATGATCTCTACCGAAGATTCCCGGTTAGCTGCGGCAATCGGCGCCTGCGTTGAAGCAAAACGGAATCTTGGGGAACAGAAAATAAAGTTCGTCATGGTTTTTGATTCCGCCGCCAGATTCTCTCTCTTAGGCAGGCAGCATGAAAGAGAACTTGACGTAATTAAAGATGCCTTTGGAGAAAATACCCCATTAATAGGCATATACACTAACGGCGAACAGGCCCCGCTTAAATCTATTCAGCACTTGGGCCAGACTTATTTTCACAACCAGAGCATCAGCATTTTAGCCATAGGAGAACAATAAATGTTTGCCCTTATATTTTTCAGCGCTTGCTTAGCTGTTACTGTGCTAGTGGTATCCTTATTTTCTAAAATGCAGCGGTTAAAAGAATTGGAAGGTAAAATAGCGGCCTTAAACTTTTCCCTCGAAGAAATGGACGAGCAGGCAAAACTGATCATGCGCACAGATATAGAGCTGAACAAAACCCAGGAAGAATTGGATAAAAAAGTCGCGGGGCTTGATGCGCTGCAAAAACTATCACGCCAGATAAGCACGACCCTGGAAGAAAAACAAATCTTCAATAAGATCGATAATAAATACCTGGAGGAATTGGGATTTGAAAAGTCGCTGGCCTTTTTATGGAAAAACATTGAAAGGGAGTTCCGTTTATATTTATGCCTCGGATACACCCAGGATGAATCTGAAAAAATAAGGGCCGCGATTAACGCCAATAAAGATTATTTTCTGGAGTTAATTCAAAAGGGCTCGACTGCCTCCTCTGTATCTGTGCCCGGAGGTTTCCTGGCAAAAGATAAAGTTAACCACCTTTTTCTGGTACATTCATTTATTATCTGCCCGGTATTAACCCAGGAAGGCGATAAAGGTTTTATTTTTGTAGGCACGCTCGATATAGAAACCCCCATAACTAAAGGGGGCCAGGAATTTATCAGTATTCTGGCCAATCAAATTGCCCAAACCCTAGATAATGCCCGGCTGTTTGAAAAAACTTGGAGGTCACAGCAGGAATTAGAGATGAAGGTCGAAGAAAGAACGCGCCAGTTAACCGGCGCGCTGGAAGAAGTCCGGAAAATGAGCAAGCGCAAGAGCGACTTTATTTCAAGTGTCTCTCATGAGCTGAGGACCCCGCTTACCTCAATCAAAGGTTACGCGGCTATCCTGCTTGCCGGCAAATTAGGAGCGCTACCGGAGGAAATAAAGGAGCGGCTTGAAAAAATTAATCGCCACAGCGACGAGCTGGTGCATATGGTAAATGACCTGCTGGATATCTCGCGCATCGAATCCGGCAAGGTGGACATGAAGATAGAAAGCCAGGATTTAAAAGCTATCGTTGAAAAGGTCTTCGATCTGCTCTCTGAACAATTAAAGGCAAAGAATATCAGCTTCTCAAGTAATATTGCCGAAAATTGCCAAAAAATACTGGCTGACCGCAGCCAGATCGAAAGGGTATTTATCAATCTGATCGGTAACGCGCTTAAGTTTACGCCTGAAAACGGCAAAATCAATATAAGCGCAACAGGCGCAAATAAAATAGTTCAGGTCGATGTTAAAGACACCGGTTTCGGGATCCCCGAAGAGGCGCAGGAGCATATATTTGAAGAATTTTACCGCGTAGATAATGCGATCAACCAGAAGGTAAAAGGCACCGGCCTCGGGCTTACCCTGATCAAACATATTATCGAGGCCCACCAGGGCAAAATTTGGGTAAAGAGTAAACTTGGTGAAGGCTCAACTTTCAGCTTTACCCTTAAGGCCGCTTAAAAACAATGAGCATAAAAATACTTATTGCTGATGACGATCCGGATATAAGAGACATCCTTAAACTTACTTTATCCGAAGAAAATTACGAAACCATTGAAGCCTCCAACGGTGAAGAGGCCTTGGAAATTATCCGTTCCAAACCTTTAGATCTGGCTCTCCTTGATTACAAAATGCCTAAAATGGACGGCCGCCAAGTTTGCAACTTGGTTAAAAAGGATTTATTGTTGCAGCACCTTCCGGTGATTATGGTTACCGGTAAAGGCGAGGTCAGTGATAAGATAGGCGGAATTGACGCCGGAGCCGACGATTATGTGGTCAAGCCATTTGAACCAAAGGAACTGCTGGCAAGGATACGCATGGTATTAAGGCGCACGCAAAGGGACCTTGAAGCAAACCCGCTTACCCGCCTGCCCGGAAACGTGGCAATCCTTAATGAGCTTTCAAAATGCATCGAAAGTAAAAAACGGTTTGCGGTCTGCTACGCCGATTTGGATAAATTCAAGGCTTACAATGATAAATACGGGTTTGAACACGGGGATAATGTAATCCGCGAAACTGCGCGCATATTGCTTAGCGCTGTCAAAGAATACGGCAGCCCTGAAGATTTTGTCGGCCATATCGGCGGCGATGATTTTGTAGTCGTAACTACCCCGGACCTTTCAGATAAGATCTGCGAGAAAATAATCCATGATTTTGATAAATTATCCCCTACGTTTTACAGCCAGGAAGACAGGGAGAATGGTTTCATTACCGGCTATGACCGCCAAAAAAATATCCACAAAATCCCCTTACTTTCAATATCTATCGGAGTCGTGACTAACCAGATGCGCGAAATCACGCACGTGGCCCAAATCGGCGAGATTGGCGCGGAGTTAAAAAAACTGGCTAAGAACGTGGAAAAAAGTAATTACGTCAAAGACAAACGGCAGGTAGATAAATAGGGACAGCGGCTATTATTTTAATTAAAATAATAGCCGCTGTCCCTATTTATTGGTGCGCGAGGGGGGAGTTGAACCCCCAAGCCTTACGGCACAAGCCCCTCATGCTTGCGTGTCTGCCATTCCACCACCCGCGCGTAAATTCCACCTGCTATTCTAAAGTATAACTTTAAATTGTCAAAAGCTTTTGTTTAATATTATCCGGCCTTCTTAATCTGTTAAAAAATAATTTTAATACTTTCGGCCGGAAAAATAAAACAAAACTCCAGGCGCACAGATCATATATCAATATCGGAACAAGATGCAGCAAGGAACCTAAAAAAGTTTCATTTTTTAATATCGTCAAATACCTGTTCTTGATTAATTCATAGTGCAGCTGATCATTAAGATACCTGCGCGCAATTGCCTTATCTATACCGGAGTCAGGCCGGCTTGATCCGCCGCGCACATGGAATGCTTTAGCAGTTGGGATATAATAAGCAAGCCACCCTCTTTTGTTGGCCCGCCAGGAGATATCCATGTCTTCGTAAAACATGTGCAGGCCAGAATCGAAATAACCGGTTCCCTCTTTAATCTCCTCCAGCATTTTCCTGCGATAAATTGCTGCCGCGCCGCTTACCCCGAAAATAAAACCGGATTTCTCAAACTGCCCCGAATCCGGTTTACCATACCCTCTTTCTTTTGCCGTACGCCAAAGGGTTAAGAATAAACCGGTACTATCCAAAGTCTTGCCGTCACCGCGCAGGATCTTACCGCCGGCCATGCCGATTTTCTCATTTATCAAAAAACCATTCAGCTCTTCCCGGATAAAATCTTTATCCAAAACTACATCATCATTAAGGCAAAGAATGAACTCGCCGCGAGCTTCGCCTATGCCTTTATTCAAGCTGGGAGCATAAAACAAATTTTCAGGTCCGGAATAAACTTTAACCGACGGGTATAATTTATTGAGCAGCCCGGCTAAATCCGGCTTAAGGGAATTATCGATAACGATGATCTCATAAGGAGG
>JAHFFR010000065.1 GCA_023247825.1 Candidatus Omnitrophota bacterium | reverse complement strand
AAATACTCTCTTTTCTGCTTGGAATTTCTTTCTTTTAAAACATATAGATATGATTTCGGCTTTTCAATATCGGAACTGGGAACCTGTTTCACTATATAAGCAAAATGCCGGCGCACCACGCTATGGACGCCTTCTTTATCCGCTACCTCGGAACTAGCGATAATTTTACGGCCCCTATCGGCAGAAGTTAAATTTTTATAGAGTAAGTCACGCATATTATCCTTTACAATTAACCGCTTGCCCAAGGCAAACCGGTTCACTTCGTGGCTGGTAGAGGTATTTTAACTGTAAATCAAGTATGCAACCAAAAAAAGGCCAAATCAATAGGATTTGGCCGAAAAAAGAAAGCGCTTGCTTCGTATAAATTAACTTCTTCTTAAAACTTCAGGCGGGGTTCTTCGCCTTTAAATATCCTGGCGAGGTTAGCTTTATGGCGGATGATTACAAAAACACTAAGTAATAAACTAAGCCAGAAAAGCGGGATTGGCTGCTTAAAGAAAAAACAAAAAATCGGCAGGGCTATCGCCGAAGCTATCGAAGCTAGAGAAACTATCCTTGAAATTATAAAAATTACCAGCCAGGTTAAAATTAACAGGCCCATCACCACACCCAGACCGGCTATTTTCATAGAAAGAGCCAATAATACACCAAAAGAAGTGGCAATTCCTTTTCCTCCTTTAAACTGCAGAAATATGGTCCAGTTATGGCCACAAATGCAACATAACCCCATGAGAATGCGCAGGTTTTGTCCATGTAATAAAACCGGTTTATTTACAAAATAATTTCCTAAAAATAAAACCGCAATAAAGCCTTTTAATATATCTAAAAGCAGAACCGTAATCCCCGGCCCCCTGCCCAGGGCGCGCATAGCATTAGTCGCGCCCACATTTCCAGAGCCGATCTTACGGATATCAATACCTTTCAAGCCTTTGCCGAAAAGGTACGCAGTAGGAATGCTGCCCAATAAATAACTAACCAGTAGCGCGGCGGTTGTCCAAAGCATATAAGATCCTAAACCCTCTCTTTACATAATCTATCCCTGAAATAACCGTAAAAATAACGGCCGCAGACCAGACAAATGGGGACATTTTCCATTGCAATAAAACACAAACAACCGATAGCATTTGAAATGTAGTTGTAAGCTTGCCCCACTTCGTAGGATAAACATCTATGGCCTGTTTAACCATATAAATAACTACAGCCCCCATAATTATAATCATATCCCGCGAGATTACAATAAAAACAACCCAGAGCGGAAATTTTAATTCCAGCCTGCTTATCGGCGATAAGAATATAAAGGCGCTCATCAATAAGAGCTTATCCCCTAAAGGGTCCAAAATTAACCCGGCCTTTGATTGCAATTTAGCTTTTCTGGCAATAAAGCCGTCTAAGCCGTCAGAAATCACGCCCAAAATAAATATGGCTAAAGCCAGGTTTTTTAGAAACGCCTTTTCCGGAGAATAATATACGAGGCAGGCAATAAAAAAGGGGACGCTCAAAATACGAAATGTTGAAATTTTATTCGCTATGTTCACCCCGCACCTTCTTCCGTATTCGGTATTATTCTCATATTTATGCCCTTAAACCTTAATGTTTTAAAAGATAATGAATATTTAGAAGGTGCGGGGTTCACCTGATTACCCTTATGCGCTGCAGTGGCCAATAAATGATCATTGCCTGCCCAAGGAGGTATTCTTTGGGCACAAATCCCCAATACCGGCTGTCTTTAGAAGAAGCGGAATTATCCCCTAAAACAAAATAGCTGTCCTTTGGTACAACTATTTTTTGCCCGGTTGTGCCAAAATCACCTTTATTAAAATAATAGATCCGGTTAAAAATCGCTTCAGCAGCCGGTTTATCATTAACATAGATTGAGCCGCCTTTAATTTCAACTGTTTCACCCGGCAACCCAACTAACCTTTTAATGAAATCTTTTTTCTTATCTTCAGGATAAATAAAGACTACCACATCCCCTCTTTTAGGCTGGCGTACAGCGGGAAAGCGAAAATTAGTAAAAGGGACCTTTGCTCCATAAATAAATTTATTTACGAGTATCAGGTCCCCTTCAACCAGGGTCATGCGCATTGACCCTGTAGGAATCTTGAAAGCCTGGACAACAAATGCACGGATAATCATAGCAAGGATAAAAGCAACTATGATTGATTCAACCCAATCACGCAACACAGATTTCTTTTTTAAACTCATATTTTTAACACCTCCAGGAATGCCTCTTGCGGTATCTCTACTTTACCAAATTGTTTTAAGCGCTTCTTTCCTTTTTTCTGGGTCTCCCAAAGTTTACGCTTACGGGTAATATCTCCTCCGGAGCACTTACTTGTCGCGTGCTTACCGACCGGGCGCACCTTTTCAGAAGCTAAAATCTGGCTGCCTACCGCTGCCTGAATAGACACCTCAAACAGCTGGCGGGGAATCAACTCCTTTAACTTGGAAACTAAAAGATGCGCCCTTGACATAGCCTTGTCTTTAAACATTAAGGAAGAAAAAGCGTCGCAGACCTGGCTGTTAAGCAATATATCAAGCTTCACCAATTTTGTCGGCAGGTATTCTTTAACCTCATAATCCATCGAGCCATAACCCCGGGTAATTGATTTCATGCGGTCATAAAAATCAACGATTATTTCAGAAAGAGGAACCTGAAAAATTACTTTTACGCGGTCCTCGCCTAAATACTCATTTGAAACAAATACCCCCCTGCGCGATTTGGTAAAATCGCAAACCGCTTCAATGGAATCAACCGGCACAATCATAAGCAGGTTTGCATACGGCTCAAGCGCTTCTTCAACATCCTGAGAAGGGCAAAGTTTAGCAGGCGTATCAACCTCAACAAGCTCGCCTTGTTTTGTCTTTATACGATACACTACATTCGGTACGGTAAGGATTAAATTCAGGTTATATTCGCGTTCAAGCCGCTCCTGAACAATTTCCATATGCAGGAGCCCTAAGAAACCGCAGCGAAAACCGGTGCCAAATGACTGGGAGTTTTCCGGCTCAAACACAAAAGAAGCGTCGGAGAGCTTTAATTTATCCATGGCATCGCGCAGCTCGGGAAAATCGGCCGGGTTAACCGGATAAATACCGCAGAAAACCAGAGGTTTAATTTTACGATAACCCGGTAAAGCCTGGCTACAGGGATTTTTAGGATCAGTAATCGTATCCCCGATAACTACCTCGCGGGGATCACGCATATTCGCGGTAAAATAACCGACCTCTCCGCAAATCAAAGTATCTACAGGGCAGTATTTTAAGTCCTTAAACACCCCCAGCTCTTCGATTTTATAGATCTTGCCGCTATGGAACATCTTTAATTGGGTTTTAGAGGTGATTTCTCCGTCTATAACCTTTACAAAAACAACTACCCCTTTAAAAGCATCAAAACGGCAGTCAAAAATTAAAGCCTTAAGCGGACCCAAAGGTTGGCCTCCGGGAGCAGGAATTGTCTCAACTATCCTGTCTAAGATCTCAACAACTCCCCTGCCTTCTTTTGCTGAGGCCAGGATAAGCTCTTCTTCTTTAAAACCCAATACGGTTTCTACCTGAGACTTAACACGGGCAACATCTGCAGAAACCAAATCTACTTTGTTAATTACCGGAATGACATGCAGATTATTTTCTAAGGCTAGGTAATAATTCCCCACAGTTTGAGCTTCAATACCCTGTCCGGCATCGACTACCAGCACTGCTCCTTCACAAGCGGCAAGGGATTTAGATACTTCATAAGTAAAATCAACATGGCCCGGAGTATCGATAAGGTTTAGGATATACTCTTTATTAAACTTCTTGGAAAAATAATTAAGCCTTACCATTGAGGCCTTGATAGTTATGCCTCTTTCTTTCTCGAGATCCATATCATCGAGCAATTGGTCCCCCTTGTGCCGGATATCAACAGCTCCGGTTACCTCTAATATCCGGTCAGCCAAAGTTGATTTACCATGGTCGATATGCGCAATAATTGAAAAATTCCTGAGTAAAGTCCTGTCCATTTATTTTAGAAAACCCAGCATTTTACCTACAACTTGCTCGATGGAAAGATCGGTCGTGTCAATGTAAATCGCATCCGGCGCTTTACGCAAAGGCGAATTCTTCCGGGTTGAATCAATTTTATCACGGTTAGATAAATCACCGGCAACATCATCCTCTGATACGTCCTGGCCCAATCCTTTTAATTCTTTAAAACGCCGGTTTATACGTTCCTTTGCTGAGGCATCAATAAAAAACTTTTTCTGGGCACCCGGAAAAACTACCGTGCCTATGTCTCTGCCGTCTAAAACACAATCGCCTCTTGAGCCAAGCTCTCTTTGCATTTTTACTAACACCTGCCTCACCTCTTTAATTTTAGCCACATCTGAAACAAATTGCGTAATGAGCGGCTTACGAATATCCAAAGATACATCCCTGCCGTCTAAAATAACGCTTAATGATCCGTCGGCGTTATTACGAAGCTCAATTTTTACGGCGCAGGCAAGCCGGATAATATTTTGTTCATCGCCTGCAGGCACATCATTTTCCAGGGCCTTTAATGTCAGGGCCCGGTACATTGCCCCTGTATCTATATAAAGAAAGCCAAGCTGCTTCGCCAGAATTTTAGCAACCGTACTTTTTCCCGCTCCTGCCGGCCCGTCAACAGCTATAATCATCCTAATTTCTCGCGTTTTCTATTGGAGCTTTTGATAATTTTTACCAAAAGTTTTTTGTCTTTATTTTCCAAGGCGAGCTTTAAACGTTCAATTTTTTTCTGGAAAGAAGAAATAGCGCAGAGTAAATTATTGCGGTTACTCAAAAATATCTGGCTCCAAAGATCGGGGCCTGAGCCGGAAATTCTCGTTGTATCTTTCAGGCCGCTTGAACTTAAACCAAAAAACTTCTCAGGAATCGAGTTTATTAAAGCAAACGCAACCGCGTGCGGCAGATGGCTTGTATGCCCAAGCGCCTGGTCATGCTGCTTTGGAGAAATTATAATTAACTTTGCGCCTAATTTGGCCCAAAAAACCTTAATTTTATTTAATACTTTTTTATTAGTTGAAACTACGGGGGTAATAATGCAAATTGTACCGGTAAAAATATCGCTTTCTAAATTAGCAACTCCTTTTTTTTCTGAACCGGCCAAAGGATGGCAACCAACAAAATTAGGGAAACAGGAATTTAATTTAGCTACGACCTTTTCTTTTACGCTGCCGACATCAATAACAATACAATCTTTTTTTAATCTGCCTTTAATTTTCAAAGCAATATCAATAATTGCCTCTGGCGGCGTAGCTAAAATAATTAAATCGGCGTCCCGGACTACATCCAGGTTCTTGCCTATAATATCAATAGCACCGATTTTCTTGGCCAGATTTGCGTTTCTCTGATGCCGGCTTAACCCGGTAACAGACCCGGCTAAATGTTTATTTTTTATGGCAAGCCCCATTGAGCCGCCGATTAAACCTGTGCCGATAATTACAACTTTATCAAACATTTTCATAAAAATTTTCTTCCTAAAGAATTAGCAATGGCTTTAATTTGACCCATAAGGATAGCGAAATTATCGGGGATAAGTGATTGTGCGCCATCGGAAACAGCTTCTTCGGGATGGTTATGCACTTCAATAATCAGGCCATCTGCTCCGGCGGCAATGCCCGCGCGGGCCAAGGCAGGAACCAGCCCCCATTTTCCGGCAGCATGCGACGGGTCCA
>JAHFFR010000064.1 GCA_023247825.1 Candidatus Omnitrophota bacterium | reverse complement strand
AGTATGAAAAAACAATGCTTCAAGTATAATCCTATGGCGCTAGTTTGTTTAGCGCTATTATTTTTATTAAGCAATCCAGCCTTTGCGCAAGATCAGGCTTCAGCCTATCTTTGCGAGCTGGGAAAAAGTTTTTATTCTTTGGGCAGGGTTGAAGATGCCCTTACAGAATTCAAAAAAGCCCTGCTTGTTGACCCTGCCAATGAAACCGCCAGAGATTACATCAATAGGATTATCAAAGAAGATTTTACTCCAGTTTTACAGCCCACCGTAACCAAAGACATTCCTTTAGAGGCGCCTTCTGTTTTAGATAAGCCGATTTTGACAAAAGAACAGGTAATGAATGTTGCGCTTAATGAAATAGAAGATAAAGAAATTAAAAAAGAGTCAATTAGTGAGCCAATTAAGGTTGGGCCTTTAAAAGTAAGCGGAGAAATGCAGGCAAGTTTTGGGATTAGCCCCGATGAGTTTATCTGGAAGCGGGCAAATTTTGATTTGAATGAAAAGAGCAAGAGTTGGAGGACGAGCTCTGATGCGGCATTTAATAACAGATTTAATACTTTCGATCCTAAAATTTATGATAGTTTGAATGTTAATTTGGATACCGAAAATAAAGAGGGTTTTAATTTTCATACTAATGTAACTGTTGATCCCTGGAGTTTTACGGGTAAGAGCGATAAGATTACAGTTAACGGCGGCGGCGATAGCACGGAAGTGCAGATGTATTACTGGTCAAATACCGGTTATATAATGAACCATACCTTTTATTCTTCTCTAAAAGGCGCTGCTGTTGATATTCCGGAATTAAAAGTTTATGACGCCAAAACCAAGCCCGTTACCATAGGGGCTTTCAGTATTCCTGAAATGAAAATAGAACGCCAGTTTCAACCATTGCGTGAGTTATGGCTGGACTATGCCAATGACCAGATTAAGTTCCGGGCATTTCCTATTGCCTATCAGGACCAGGCTTATAGCTCTGATGATCCTTTGGGCGTAACCAATCATCATATCTGGTGGCAGGACAGCCCCTGGCTGCGCAGGTATACCTCGGGAGTATTTCATTCAGGAAATGCCCCGGTAGATTTTACTAAAGGCTACTGGGATGATTCAATCTCTTTTCTCGCAAAAGATTCAACCGGGAAATATTTAACTGCTTTGCGCGGGTTTTCTTTTTCTTTTGCCCCTGATGAAAAGAGTGCTTTTGACACTACTTTTGCTACGCCAAAAGACCTGTGGCAGGATTACGGAAATGTGGATAACCTTATCAATGCCACCAGGTTTAAACATTATTTGGCTGATAATTTCATGGTGGGAGGTACCTTTGCCAGCCGCTTAGGCTTTAAGGTTGATAATGAAAGATTAGACAGCCAGAATTATGTCGGAGGCCTGGACTTAGGATATGAAATTGTAAACGGTTTAAAGGCCCAGGCTGAAGTATTAAGTTCAAAATCTTTATATGATCAAACCAATTCTGACTATAAGACCGAGGCTCGGGGCAATGCCTACTATTTTTCTTTAATTAGCCGTTATCCTCAGCAAAGTATTATGGATTTAAAATACGGCTATAATGAGATTGCCCTGGATAAGACAGAATCGTTTCTGGTAAAATCCAAGTTTTACGCTG
Source organism: Candidatus Omnitrophota bacterium (assembly GCA_023247825.1). GTDB lineage: Bacteria > Omnitrophota > Gorgyraeia > Gygaellales > Profunditerraquicolaceae > UBA6249. The sequence goes on along the minus strand of JAHFFR010000064.1, from coordinate 4,368 downwards.
CGCGTATGGATGAAGGCTTCGAATCTTCGTTATCCAATTATCACAATAGCCGCCAGGATACATTCTGGAGCAGGCATATTCATTTTCGCAAGCCATTTGATTATTATTCCAGCGGCCTGGAGAAATCGACTACTAAATGGGATGAGCTTAATGCCATCAGGATTGGAGACGGCATTGATGCCGGCAGGAATGTCTGGGGCTTTAGGGTCGAAACTATCCTGGAAGATAAATTCTCCAACCTTTTTGATCTGCGTAACGTGCATAATGTTAACGGAAAATTTATTGAAAATGAAGTGCGCGATGAAGCAACAGTAAAAGTTACGGATAAGCTTACTGCCAAGGGGTTGGGGATATATCAGAAACTGCCGCATACCTTAGGCGGAATCGATCCGTTTGTTTTTGACGGTAATACCGGAAATTTCTTTCTCAACAGCGCAACACCAGATGACCAGGACCCCACGCTTAAGACCGGATCCATCGGACTTAACTATGATTTTTTTGACTGGTTGAGTTTAGACGGGATATATGAACGCACCAATGATTATACTCTAGCGTATGATAATTTTCCAAGCAATACATTGAGAAATGATAATTCGCTTTTTGGTTTATACTATCAAAATGACAAGCTTTATCGTTACAAGCAGCCTTTTCTTTATACGCAGGGAAATTTTCCTCAAGCCCCCTATGAGTTCTATAATGTTTTTAAGGCAGGTCTGAGGATATTGCCCTTAGATAAACTGGATATTTATTTGGATTATACCCGCAATGAATTTGAGAGCGCAGGGCAAAACTCGGATAGCATGAATCATGTCGGCATTGAGATGACTTATATGCCTTTTGAAAAGTTTGGGCTGGCTTTAAAGTACACTTACTCCAGATGGCAAGATACTGACCGTTTAGTTGCCGGAAGCACCAATCCGCTTGGCCATCATAATTTCTTCAGCGAATTCAGGTATCTGCCTTCAAAAGAAGATGAGCTTATATTCCAATATGGAGAAGGCAATACCGGTAATGTGGGCAATATGTCGCTTGACCCTTACGGAGGGACAGCGCTTACCATAGATACCGCGCACATCTTCCGCGCTTATTACCGCCGCAGATTTTAGTTTCTTATTCCAGAAAAATATCGATTTGCTTAATTTGGCGTGACCTTATTTTTTGCGCATAAGGGGCGCTAAGTGTGGCGGAGTTTATTTCTACGGGTTGATCATTCTCAAAGAGGATTATCCTGGATATTACAACGCAGTTTTTCCCGAACGTATTTTTTCTTTTGGGATTATGATAAGTTACCCGGATCTGGCTTAAGAAATTGAAAGAATATTTTCCGTTTCTGTCAAATAACCAGCCCGCTAAGCTGGGCCGGAAGGTTAAATTAAGCTGCCCGGCTTTATCCACTGAAAATGGATTTAGCCCTAAATTCATTGTCAGCCAGATCTGAATAAATTCTGCGGTTGACCCGGAGAGCCTGGCTACAAAGCCATTGCCATGCAATTTTTTGTCGGTAAATGCGCTGCTGACTAAGAAAGATGAATTTTCCAGTATGCTTCGGCCATACTTTCGCGGATCCTGAAAAGGGATAAGCACATTTTTGAATTCCGCATAAAACTCTTCCGCCAGGCCTCCCTTAAGCAGCTCCAGGATATATTTATATTCCATATGCAGCCAGATGGATTCATTTTCCAGCCAGCCGGGAGGAAATACCCTGCATCTGCCTATTTCTTCCGGCATTGAATCAAGGCAGGCAGTTACTTTATACATTTTTAGTTTACTATCAAAAAGCCCGCTTTTTTTAGTTGATTTATGAAGATTTGACAGCTGCCGGTTATCTTTAGAAAGCCTCAATGCGTGCATTTGCCCTTCAAGAAAAAGAGGCAGTGCCTTTTGCGCAAATTTTTTCGGTTTTATGTAATGATCCCCGACTAAATCGTATTCGCTGACTTCATTAATAAAATATGAGTTGTAGGTGCCCGAAGTTTTATTAAAAGCTTTATTTAATCCCGATTCAACTTTTTCTAAAGACGCATCCAGGAAACAGATAATCTTGCCAACGGGCAAACGAGCCAGAGTGCCGGAGAAACCGAATCGGGTATTATACCGGTAATCTTCTTTTATGGTATTACTTTTATCCCAGTATATAAACTCCTTTTCTGAGAATAAAACAGAGAGTCGTTCGATAAAATCAGCAATTTCTTCGGCAACTTCAATTTCATTAACCTGTGAATTTTCCAGTGCCCGCTTTATCATTTTAAGCAGGCGTTTTAATTCAAAGGTTTCGCAGATAGATGAGCCAAAAAGAGCGGGCAGGCCGTTAAGAGAATCAAACCAGTTGGGTTTATTTGCCTCCATTTCAATACCCACGCCGAATGGATCGAGGGATGCCAGTTTATTTACCGCCAAGCACAGGAGTTTGGCAGCCAGCGTGGTGTAATGAATCTCGCCTGTGCCGTATTGATTCCTTAAGGTGTGGGGGTTATTTAAGCGCTTGCGCAGCATTTCTTTTTTGGCGCTATCTGGCATAAGAGAATGCAGCTGGCGTGGAGTACCGTTATAAAGGAGGTATTTCTCGCTGCGCGGCTTGATAATTTCCGCATTATCGTAAAAAGAAAAAACTTTTTTGCCAAAGAAGAGCTCGTTAAACTTTTCCGGATAAATTCCCAGATAGCTATCAATCAGGTCTAAATTATAAGCCCAGTGATCCGTCCAGAAACCTTCTCCATGCTCAGCTTCCTGTACCTTTGAGCTGGATGAAAGGAGGAGGTCTAGAAAAATATCGCAAGAAACTTTAAGTTTAATCCTGCTATCTTCGATAAAAAAGATGAGTTCTCCCGGAGTAAAAGTGTTTTTAAGGAAAGTTTTAAGTTTATCGATATCTTTTATTCCAACCATCGCTTCCAATAGCTTGGATAGGTCCAGATTATCTTTGAGCAGGAAGCGTTCACCTTTTACAACTAAAGGATTAAAACCATCCGCCTGGATTAAATTCATAAAGAAGATAATATTTTCATCGCCGATTTCGGGATTAAACCAGGGGTCGTTGCGCCGGTTCTGGGTTATGTCACGATAGTTACCATTGCCTTGAGAAAAATAGGTGGGCTCTAACTGGAATCTATTGTAGTCTCTCTCCAGGTCTCCGTGTTTGCGCGCATAAAGATAAAATATAACCCCGGATTTAAAAACCTCAGGATAACCGCCGCGCATAATGTTATCTAAGTAAGTTTGCCCCGTATAGAGGTTAAACGGCGCAGAGCTGCTTTTAGTCAGGATATCGTCTTTTAATTTACGGATTAGTTCGGAATTTTGGGCAAGCCTGTTCTCTACATAACCGTATTTTATAATTTTATTAATTGAACTGTTTAGGGTTTTGGTATCGCGGGCCTGGCCTGTTATTGAATAAAATGTTTTTTGTTCACCGGGTTTTAGCTTGAGGTTTAATAAAAGCAAGGCACTGGGGGTTTTACTTTTAGTTAATTGCCAGCCGGGGTAGGAAAAATTTTGTTTTGCTAAAAACTCATAAGGGTAGGAGAAATCGGTTACTGCGCCAAAAACAGTTTCCGGATCCACGATTGGGCGGATTATTTCGGGCTTAGTATTTTTAAAATGAAAACCGAGGTAAAAGTTACCGGCGTCAATATGCACTACTTCAGGCCGGTCAGAAGGGTCAACTGCCAGTTTGTAGAATGGGATATCATTATTCAAGTTATCGATATTCATCCATGCTTCGATGGTGCGGCACATTTTTTTTAAGAAAAAATTATTTACGCCAAAAGGGACAACTTGGGGCAGGCCGTCGATAATCTCCATAGGCTTAAGCTTATTTCCGGTATTCTCAATAGATACTGTCCGGCTTAAACCGGCAAATGTATCATTTGGAATATTAAAATATTCTACGCGGGTTTTAATCCCCAGGGTGTAATTTTGCTCTTCTATGGTAAGTTTGCTTGAGTCTATACGCATCGAATTAACTATTTGGTATTTTAGGTTCGTATAACCGTTATGGAATGGCTCGTAGTAAATAGTTTCTTTTGCGGATTTGATTTTAATAAAGGTGCGGAAGCCCTGGCTTGATACAAACTGCCAGGATTTGTTTGCGGGAAAGAACTCTAAAATTGCCCGGTCTTTATCCTTGGTACCGAAACTGCAAATACATTGGCCGCGGTTAACATAGAAGACCCACATCGGGATCCCGTATTTTCCGGCAATCCCCGGAAAGAAATTCGCAAACGGCTTGGCGTAGTTGTAATTTTCGATAACAAATTCGCCTTGCTTATTCAGGTAATACTTTACTTTATTTTGTTTGGTATTTATTCTCATTTTTGGTTAAGTTAATTATTAGTATTGTACATATTTTACCAGTTTTGTCAATCTATT
>JAHFFR010000063.1 GCA_023247825.1 Candidatus Omnitrophota bacterium | reverse complement strand
GCGCTTAATAAGAAAATCGAGGTAAATATTCAGGTCCTCGCGATAAGCAATAACGGTATTTTTTGACAGCCCGCGCTCAACGACAAGATAATCCAAAAACGAATCAATCAACTCTTTCATCAGTCTTTAAAAATCACGCGCTTTTCTTTGCCTATTGTAGTTGGCGCTCCATGCCCCGGGTAAACTTTTGTATCAACAGGTAAAGCAAACAATCTTTCCTTAATTGATTTTTCCAATGACTGCCTGCTGCCGCCCGGCAAATCATAACGGCCTATACCCCGGCAAAATAATGTGTCTCCGGTAAAAACAATGCCTGTTTGCGGCTTCTTCATTAATAAGCCAATACCTCCCAAAGTATGCCCCGGCAAATGCATAACCTCAAGCTCCAGGCAGTCTAACTTAATAATTTGTTTATCTTCCAATATTTTAATTTCCGAACTAACCTTGTAAGCTGAGGAGTAACTGGCAGAAAGATTTTTTCCCGCATCGATAAGCATCGGCAAATCCTGCTTATGCACGTAAATATCGGCGCCAAACTCGTCATCACAGCCAATATGGTCATAGTGGCCATGGGTATTAATCACCATTTCCGGCTTTAATTTATGTTTCTCTAAAACCGCCCTTATCTTATTAACCTCATCACCGGGATCAATAATAATAGCAGGTTTTCCCTCCGCGCAGCTGAGTATATAACAATTAACCTGCATCGGGCCGACGCCGACAGTTTCCAGGATCATTTTAAATAATTCCTTATTTTTGGATAAATAAACCCCTGCTGAATACCGGATTTAATCCGCTCGGCAGATGCCAGGTTACGGGCGTCGTTTGTGCCATAAACATCGCTTTTTATACAAGACAAGAGATCGGTTAATTTGGAGATATGGGCATCAAAATTTTTTTGCGCATCCGGGACTAAGAGCCTCTTCATATTAACCAGATTCTTTAAAGCTTCCTGGGCGCAATCTATTTTCTTTTTTAGGCTTGCTTTATAGGTAAGGGCATTAATTAATTCATCCTGCCACGATTTCCAATAAAGAAAATACTGCCGGTAAAGCTCTTCTTTGGTCATATTTGGCCCCTTATATTCCTCCGGCGCAAGGACCATTTCTACGGCAGTATCCGTTTTTTTTGATTTGCGGGTAAATTTACGCGTAAAAGATTCGCAGCCAACCAGATTTAACAACAAAAGGCAAAAAAATAAAAATGAAAATATCTTTTTTAATCTCATTTAATCATCTCCTTTCCGCCAAAATTATTGGCGGATCTGCCACGAATCATGGCGGAAAATTCTTGCTCTGTAATAATCTTGACCCCTGACCCTTTAGCTTTATTAAATTTCGCACCGGTATTGTCCCCGGTAACCAAAAAATCAGTTTTACTGCTTACAGCAGAAGAAGGCGTCCCTCCGGACTTACGCACCAACTCTTCTGCCTCAGAACGTGAAAATCCATCCAATTGGCCGGTAAAAACTATTGTTTTCCCGGTTAATTCATTAGGCTTAAAAGCAACGGCCTCCTGGCGCATATTAAGCCCTGACTTCTTTAATTCGCGGATTAACCTTTTAGTTTGCTTAAGATTAAAATAATCTGCAATTGAGCAAGCCATAATTTGCCCTATCTCCGGTATGTTATCTAATTCTTCAAGTTTTGCCTGCATAAGTTTATCCATACCAGTAAACTCTTTAGCCAATGTATAAGCGGCCTTCTGCCCTACATGGCGTATACCTAAAGCAAAAATCAAACGCGCCAAAGGCTGCTGCTTACTTTTTTCGATTGCCAAAAACAGGTTATTAGCCTTTTTCTCCTTGAACAATTCTAATTTTAATAAATCATCAATTTTAAGTTTATAAATATCTGCTAGACTTTTTAATAATCTTAATTTTACCAGCTGATTAACTGCTGCCTCTCCCATTCCTTCGATATCCAAGGCATCGCGGCTGGCAAAATGCAGCAGCGCGCGCTCAAGCTGCGCAGGGCAATCAGAATTAATACAGCGATAAGCTACGTCTCCTGCTTTTTCCTTGACAATCTTTCCGCCGCAGGCAGGGCATTCTTCAGGCTTATTATAAGGCAACTTACCTTTTTGCTCTACCACTTTTACTACCTTGGGGATCACATCCCCTGCCCGCTCAATAAGAACCCGGTCGCCAATTCGTAACCCTAACCTTTCTATTTCGTCAAAATTATGCAAAGTAGCATTGCTTATGATTACTCCGGAACATTCTACCGGCTTAAGTTGGGCTGTCGGAGTAATTACTCCGGTTCGGCCCACATTGGCCTTAATCGCTAAAAGATCGGTGGTCGCCTGACGGGCGGCAAATTTATAAGCCACTGCCCAGCGGGGGCTTTTAGCGGTAAAACCTAACCTCCTCTGCTGCCCAAAACCATTTAATTTAACTACTATGCCGTCAATCTCAAACCTAAGCTCATCGCGCATGGCCTCCCACTTTTTGCAATAATCAACTACCTCTTCTATGTTGCGGCAGAATTCAGAATGCGTGTCTGTGCGTAGACCCCAATCTTTAAGCAAAGCTAAAAAATCCCATTGATTATCAACCTGCTGGCCGTGATATGCGCCCAAAGAATGCGCCAAAAATTGAAGATGCCTTTTTGCAGTAATGCTGCTATCCAATAATTTTAGCGAACCGCTGGTAGCATTGCGCGGATTGGCAAACAAAACGTCCCCCTGCTCAATACGCTCCTTATTAACCTTTATGAATTCAACTTTGTCCATATACACTTCACCGCGAATCTCGATAAAATCCGGCCGGCGCTTGCCTAAAAGCGCAAGCGGTATAGCACGGATAGTCCTTATATTAGGGGTTACATCTTCGCCAGTTGAGCCATCCCCTCGGGTAGCCCCAACTGCAAGCTTTCCGTTAGCATAAGTTAAATTCGCGCTCACTCCGTCAATCTTAAGCTCAACGACATATTCATAAGCACTATTTTCCCCCAAACCTTTACGCAGGCGCTCATCCCAAAGCCTTAATTCATCGATAGAATAAGTATTATCCAAAGAAAACATCCCTACGGCATGCTTTACCGGCTTAAAACCCTCGCTTATCCCGGAACTCAACCGCTGGGCGGGAGAATCACCGGTGCGATATTCAGGATATTTGTCCTCCAGGGATTTTAATTGCCGCATTAAATCATCATATTCTTTATCAGAAACAAGCGGCTGGCTTAAAACATAATAAAGATAATCATGTTTTCTTAACTTTTCTTTTAATTGTTCAATCTTATTTTTGATATGAACGGACATCTCTGACTAATCGGGTAATTAGAATTTAATCTGAAAATCGCGGAATTCGCCGCCTGCCGGCAGCCACTCTACATTTACATCGCTGATATAACGGGAAAAATGCTGATTAATAAACTCAAGAAAATTATTTAGCGCATCCTCCTCAGCCTCTGCCACAACCTCAACCCTTGAGTTATTTAAATTCTTAACCCAGCCGCAGACCTTTTGTTGGCCTGCCATATCCTGGACAGTATAGCGAAAACCTATACCCTGGACTCTGCCTGAATAAAAAAGGTGCAGTTGTTTTTTCATATACCAATTGTTTTATCTAAACCTGCTAATGGCACAACCAAAATATTCTTACTCAAGAAATATTCTTCTTTTCCAGGATAAACCACCCAGAGATGTTTTAGTGATAACTCCTTAAGGGCAAAGCGCATAGACGGCGTTAAGGACGGCGCCTGTGTATATTTAACCTCTATCCCATAGAGTTTGCCTTTTTTCTCAAATACCAAATCAAGCTCTGCTCCCGTATGCACTCCCCAAAAGAAAGCTTCCTCTTCTTTTAAGTGTAACTGCCTGATTACCTCTTCTAAAGCAAAACCTTCCCATGAAGCGCCAAGCTTAGGATGCGATAATATATCTTTTTTATCTTCTAATGATAATAGGGCATGCAAAATACCTGTATCCCGAAAATAAATCTTGGGCCTTTTAACGAGTCTCTTTTTTGTATTGTAATACCAGGGACGCAGCTGCCGAACCATGAATGTCCCTGAGAGTAAATCCAGATATCTTTGCGCGGTATGATCCGAAACTCCTAAGCTCCTGCCTATTTCAGAGGCGCTGAATATCTGGCCGTGATAATGCGCAAGCATACCCCAAAAACGGCCTAATGATTTAGCCGGGATCTTTATGCCTAACTGAGGGATATCGCGCTCTAAGAAAGTCGCGATAAAATCCTGCCGCCACTGATAAGAAGATGCTTCGCTTGAAGCCAAGTATGAGCGCGGAAAACCGCCCCTTATCCATAATCTCTCTAAGTTTTGAACCCCTATATGCTCAAGAGAAAAACCGCCTATTTCCAAATAGCTGATACGGCCAGCCAAAGATTCTGAACTTTGTTTAATTAAATCTCTTGATGCGCTTCCTAAAATCAGATATTTTGCCTTTTTTGAACGATCAGAAAGCACTCTTAAAACAGGAAAAAGATTCGCCAGTCTTTGTATCTCGTCAATAATAACAAGACCCTTGACATCCTCTAGAGCTAATAAAGGATCCTTGAGCCGTTCGACATCCCTGGGATTCTCAACATCAAAAGTAGTAACTTCTGAAGGTAAAAGGCGGGAAAATTGATGTGAAAGGGTAGTTTTCCCGCATTGCCGAGGGCCTAAAATAGCAACAATAGGATTATCTTTAAAGAGTTTTTTTAATAAATCTAATTCGGGGGTTCTTCGTATCTCCATGCTGATAGATTACCATGAAATATCGATATGTCAAGGCGAAATTTCATCAGGTTAGAAAAGATAACCTCTCCACTTCTCCCTAAAGTTAATCATCCTAGTATACCGGCGATGCGCTTCCGAAAATCCCAAAGCAAGGCTCTCTTCTTTATCCGGCACAGCTATAATATGCACATGATTATCCATCAGGCAGTATCCCCAGACGTGGATTCCCGCAGGTTTAGCATATATTCTTAAATAATCAAGGTAGGTTTTTCTATCGGTATCGCTGAAGAAGACTTTTTGACTTCTGTTACCTCTTTGCACTATATGGTGAGGGAAACCCGGAACTACCACTCTTGCTATTCTTGCCATATACACCTCCTGGTATAATTGATGCAAGAAATAGCAAATTCTAACTAAAAATTTTAATTAAGTATTGTGTCCCTGGATTTCAGAAGCGTCCCCTAGTTTCCGATTTAGTTAGTTCCATTCAATCCAGCTTACGGCGTGCGGGGGGTTTTTATAGGGTGTCGGGGAGACCGCAGTTAATTTATAATAATTATTTGGAAGCACTATAAAAAATAGCCCTCCCATCGAACCATCATAAGTTAATCCTGCAGCTACGCGCGTATCTGGTGGATTAGCTGCATTGCTATACGCCATAAGATAATAATGTCCACCAAACGCGCCGCCAAAGCTAGAAACCGATACAAACATAGGCTTACTTAGTGTGTTACGATACACTTTATCAAACTCCCGTGACCCAGATACATCATTTTGCGTAGTTACGCCCCCGCTTGCCGTCTGCCAGCTTGCCAGACCACTGGTATCGGATGTCAAAACCTTTCCTGCTCTTGGCGTGCCTCCGGTAATCTTAACCTGCCCAGCCACCTCAAGCTTCGCCCCCGGACTCGTTGTCCCGATGCCGACGTTGCCTTTAATCCAGACCTCTCCTGGATTAGTGGGCACATCAAGGGAAGTAAGACTGCCATCACTGTTATTATCTCCTACGCCCAGCTTATCTGTCTGTAGAGCATTATAAACCCCGTACGGAGAAGGATAATAGGTAGTAATAGTAATGGATTCTTCGGCAAGAGCAGGATGAGTAAAGGCCGATAAGAGTAAAATTAGAGGCAGAAAGGATAAAAACTTTTTCTTAAGCACTACACACCTCCTTTTGATTATTAAGTTTATACTGGTCGGGGCGACAGGACTTGAACCTGTGACCTCAGCGTCCCGAACGCTGCGCTCTACCAAACTGAGCCACGCCCCGTTTCATCCCAAATATAAAATAAGTATAGCAGAAATATATAGTA
>JAHFFR010000062.1 GCA_023247825.1 Candidatus Omnitrophota bacterium | reverse complement strand
TTCAATAAGCACCTCCCCGGTTGAGCCGGTAGCGCCGATTATTCCTACATTAATTAGCATCCTATTCCTCTCCATTATTGAATCATATTAGAATAAAATTAAACTTCCGTCAAGGATTTTTATCGACGGGACATAAATCTATGTATCTAACGCACCTGCCTTATCTTATTCCTCCGCGCACGGCTATAGGTTTAGCTTTCCGTCTCTTGCTTCGGCGCTGAAATTTTTCGCCGTGTGCTGCGGTTTGCGACTCACTTTCGGCGTATTTACATATACGATTGAAGCCTTTCGTTCGTCGCAATCCCTTGCACACTGGACTTAGATAGTTCAGATGCCGAAAAATTTCTAATGCGCCTCCAGCAAAAGCCGGAAAGCTTATGATCGAACTGACACTGGCAAGTTTATCCGTTTATGGCAAGTCTACTCTAAATATTATAAAAAAATAAAAAGCCGAACTGGCAAACTTGCCAATCCGGCTTCGTCTTTTATACTCTAAATTTTAAATCAGCAGGACAGGCCTAAACCCACCCTGCTGTTAAAAGTAACTTTCCACTAATTTCGTTAGTATATCTCTTTTTTCACAACAGACTTCTTTGCCCATTCATCAAAAGCACTTTTGTTAAAATTCAAACTCTTATTTGTTTTAGTATCAGTCACTGTATACTCTATGCGAGATTCCATCCTACTAGACACCCCGGCACCGAAACTTCCAGTCTTTTTTTCCCGGAAAAGAGGACCATTCTCGGCGTTTGGATTTACTTCAAATATCTTACTTAACTCACTCGTATTCAATCGAGTAAGGGATGCTTTTGGTTTTCCTAATTTTTCTATCACATTCGTAAACGTAACTCCACCCATTCCCGGATATCCGCCTTTACCCGCTAGATCACTGGCACTTTTCACTATTGAACTAATACCAGAAACGGCATAATTGTAAGGTCGTGAATTTGTAACATAATTATACGCTCGCGAAGACGTAACATAATTATACGGCCGTGAAGTTGTAACATAATTACTCACCCTATTGTAAGCATCTGTAATGGTTCCTGCGCAAGCTGTTTGCATAGGTAAAAAAGTGGTTACCAGCAATAGCACAACCGCCCCACCCACAACCTGTAACTTATCTTTTATCCTCATTTTCTTTTCCTCCTTCTTTAAGTCATCCTAAGAGACTTAATAAACAGTTTATAAAAGTAACTAACTATAACATAAGTATGCCATATAAATAGTGTTTTTCAAGTATTTTTAGGGTTATCGGGAAAACGCTTTCTTAAGGCGTCATCCTGACCCTGAGCGGAAGAGGAAGGGAAATAATTCGAGATTCTTCGCCCGGAGCCTACCCTGAGCGAAGCCGAAGGGGGCTCAGAATGACGGAATGAGAATTTCGCGCTACTATAAGCTTTCCGGCTTTTGCTGGAGGCACAATTAGAAGATTTTCGGCAATAGCACAATTAACCATAGTGTGCAAGGGCTTGCGGTGAACGGAAGGCTTCGATCATATATGTAAATACGCCGGAAGTGAGCCGCAAACCGCAGCACACGGCGAAAATCTTCGTGCCGAAGCAAGAGACGGAAAGCTGATGTCTGTATAAACAAAAAGTCCCGCTGTACAGCGGGACTTTTTTAAAAAATTATATTTTAAAGATAGCTTTAGTTTACCTCTTAGTCCACTGGAAGCGTTTGCGCGCGCCCTTAAGGCCGTATTTCTTGCGTTCCTTCATCCGCGGATCGCGCGTTAAATACCCGTTCTTGCGTAATATGTCTTTAAAATTTTGATCCGCGGTTAACAGCGCCCTGGCAATGCCTAAGCGCAGCGCGCCGGCCTGGCCGGTCAGCCCGCCGCCAGTAAGCCTAGCTGCGATATTAAATTTGCCCATGTTCTCAGTAAGAGCCAAGGGCTGCAAAACAATGATCCGGTCAGTTTCGCGTATGAAATATTTCTCAAAAGCCCGCCCATTAACTACGATCTTGCCGTTTCCCGGCTCCATACGCACTCTGGCAGTTGATTCCTTGCGCCTGCCCAATGCTACATATTTAGTTAACTCAACCATTTACTTTATCGCCTCCAGAACAATCGGTTTTATGCCGGTCAATTCATGTTTATCATCGGCATAAACCCTTAATTTTTTAATTAAATCACTGCCTAACGGCCCGCCGGGAAGCATTCTTTCCACGGCCAATCGTATGACCGTAGCCGGCTTCTTGGCTAAAAGCACCTCTAATTTTACCTCGCGCTGCCCGCCCGGATAACCGGAATACCTGCGATAAACCTTCTGTTTAAGCTTACGGCCGGTAACCTTAATTTGCGCGGCATTAATTACAATAACTCCGTCACCGGTATCTAAGTGCGGAGTAAAAATCGGCTTATGCTTGCCTCTTAAAATAGCGGCAATCCTGGTCGCCAGCCTTCCAAGAACCTGGCCCTTGGCGTCGGCAATATACCACTTCATTTTAATATCTTCTTGTTTTGCTGTATAGGTCTTTTTCATAGAAACAATAATTATAACAAAATAATGAATAAAGTCAAATAATTTTATTAATATTTTACTTTAATTAAACACAGGCCTTTTGCGGGCAGAGTGGGCCCTGCCAGCTTCCGGTCACCGGAATTTAAGATCTTGCGCATACTGCCCTTAGGAAACCTTCCTCTGCCGATCTCAAGCAGGGTGCCTGCGATATTTCTTACCATATTATACAAAAAGCTGTCCGCTTCAATATCAATATGCAGGAAATCCTTTTCTTTACTAATCTTAATACGTTTAATGGTGCGCAGGGGATTTCTAAGCCTTGCTTCGGTTGCCTGAAAAGCTTTAAAATTATGCCTTCCACAAAGGAATTTAGCTTCCCTGCGCATTAAACCTGCATCCAGAGGATGATGGAAGAAATATACCCGGTTAGCCAGAAGGGCCGAAGAATATTTTCTATTTAAGATTGTGTAGCGGTAAACCTTGGATTTTGCGCAAAACCTGCTGTTAAAATCCGGGCTGACGGCTTGAATTCGAGTTACCTTAATGTCCTGAGGCAGAAGGCAATTTATTGCCCAGCGCAGTTTTTCAAGCGGGATCTTGGTTGAACTTTTAAAATTAGCAACCTGTGAAAGAGCATGCACGCCTGAATCTGTGCGCCCGGCAACAATAAGCTTGATATCCTGGCGCAGGATTTTCTTAAGGACGCGCCCTAAAACATGCTGGATCGTTTTAGTCTCTTTGCCATTCTGGACCTGCCAACCGTGAAAACGTGTGCCGTCGTATTCTATCTCGAGCTTGAAATTATGCATTCAGCAATTTGAACGGCATTGGTAGCAGCGCCTTTGCGCAGGTTATCCGCTACCACCCACAACCACAATCCTTTTTTATTAAAAGCATCCTGCCTGATGCGGCCGACAAAAGTTTCATCTTTGCCCTCGGCATCCTTAGGCATAGGATACAAATTATTCTTGGGCTCATCAATAAGCACTACTCCGGGAGCTTTAGCTAAGATTTTCCTGGCCTGCTCCGGAGTTACGGGCTTGGCAGTTTCAATATAAACGGATTCGGAGTGGCCGGTCCTTACCGGAACACGGACAGTGGTCGCGGAAATCTTGATTTTAGGCGCATGCATAATTTTATGGGTCTCGCGGACCAGTTTCCACTCTTCATTGGTGTAATCGCCATCTACAAAGCTTCCGATATGCGGAAAACAATTATAAGCCAACTGCTGGGGCATAGATTTATTTTGCGCGCTGACATGAATATTTTCACATCCGCCTTGAACAATTAAATTCGTTTCTTCTTTTAACTGCTCAACCGCCCCTTTTCCCGCGCCGCTGGAGGCCTGCAAAGTAGTAACAATGATCTTTTTTATGCCAAATTTTTTATGAATCGGATTAAGCGCGACCACCATCTGGATTGTAGAGCAGTTGGGGTTAGCAATAATTCCCTTGTTCTTTTTAACATCTCCAGCGTTAACTTCCGGAACAACCAAAGGCACTTTCGGATCCATACGGAAATCCGCGCCGTTATCAATAACCACCGCCCCTCTTTTTACCGCCTCAGGGGCGTAAGTAACCGCGGCACCCTTCTCGCCCTCGGTACCGGCAAACAACGCGATGTCAATTCCGTTAAAACCGTCAGGAGTAATCGGCTCAACCGAATAAACCTGTCCGTCAACATTAATATCGCGCGCCGAACGGGCAAAGACTTTTAGGGTATTTATGGGAAAATTTCTTTGCTTTAAAACCCTCAGCATCTCAATCCCCACGACCCCAGCGCCGATTACTGCTACATTATACTTTTTCATCAAAATACTCCCATATTAAATATTTATTTTAGCGGGTGACGATGACTGATCCTTTGGAGGCAATTGCCGACAAAGGACAGTCATCGGCAGGACCCGCTAAAGGCTATAAATTTTTAACTACTAAATCCCCAACTTCGGTAGTCGAATAACCCATTTTGCCCGCGGCTAAAGATTTTAGATCCTTACCGACTAATTTAATTACCGCATCTTCAATAGCCTTGCCGGCTTTGCTCTCCCCCAAATTCTCAAGCATCATACCGCAAGCGCAAATTGCCGCGAGCGGATTAATTACGTTCTTACCGGTATATTTCGGAGCGCTTCCTCCGATAGGCTCAAACATCGAAACCCCTTGCGGGTTAATATTTCCGCCGGCGGCAATGCCCATTCCGCCCTGGATCATCGCGCCTAAATCCGTAATAATGTCGCCGAACATATTATCCGTGACAATTACATCAAACCACTCGGGATTTTTCACAAACCACATCGTCGTTGCGTCAACGTGAGCGTAATCGCAAGTTACATCCGGATACTCCTTGGCTACTTCATTGAATGTACGCTGCCAAAGGTCCCAGGCATAAGTCAAAACATTGGTCTTGCCGCAAAGGGTCAGCTTCTTCCTTTTATTACGCTTACGCGTATATTCAAACGCGTAACGGATACAACGCTCAACACCGCGACGGGTATTGTAAGAAATCTGGATAGCCACTTCATTGGCAGTACCCTTATCCTTAAATTCACCCATACCCTTATACAGGCCTTCAGAATTCTCACGCACGACCACAAAATCAATATCCTCCGGCTTTTTATCTTTTAAGGGGCAATAGGCGGAATTATAAAGCTTAACCGGGCGAAGATTAATGTACTGATCGAGGGCAAACCTTAGTTTAAGCAGCACCCCGGTCTCAATAATTCCGGGTTTGACATTGGGATCCCCTACCGCGCCGAGATAAATCGCGTTATATTTTTTTAATTCCGCGATATCATTATCGTCAACAAGTTTTCCGGTATTTAAATACCTCTGGCCGCTAAAATCAAAAACCTTTGTTTCATATTGAAAGGCGAATTTTTTGCCTGCCGCTCGCAGGACTTTCAGTCCTTCATTAATTACTTCCGGGCCGGTTCCGTCACCGGGGATTACTGCGATTTTGTAGATTTCTTTACCCAATTGATTAACCCTCCGCATCCTACGATCTCCTGTAAAAATCCGGGGAAAGCCTGTGTTTTATAATTTTTATCCTGTGTTGTATTTTTAATTACGCCGGTCGATAAATCTATTTCAATTATATCCCCGTCGTTAATTTTATCCACATCTGCCGACTCTAAAAACGGTAAACCGATATTTATGGCATTCCTGAAAAAAATAGCCGCAAAGCTTTTCGCGATTACCGCCGAAACCCCGCAGCCCTTGATCGCCAAAGGCGCGTGCTCCCGGCTTGAGCCGCAGCCAAAGTTATTGCCCGCTACAATTATATCGCCCGGGCTGACTTTTTTAGAAAAATCAGGGCTTATGGTTTCCATGCAATGCTTGCCTAATTCCTGCGCGTCAGTAGAAACTAAATATTTAGCCGCGATGATATCATCGGTATTAATATCATCGCCAAATTTATGGACCTTGCCTTTAATAATCATTTTGGGATCAGGGACAGCGACCATTTTTTATTTCAACAACGCTATTAAAAAATGGTCGCTGTCCCTATTTAACAATTTCCTCCGGGTGAGTAATTTTACCGGTGACCGCCGATGCCGCCGCCACAGCCGGGTTAGAAAGATAAACAAAAGATTTAGGACTGCCCATTCTACCTAAAAAATTCCTGTTGGTTGTCGCAATCGCTACTTCACCGTCAGTCAGGATTCCCATATGCCCGCCAAGGCATGGCCCGCAAGTAGGCGTTGAAAACACGCCGCCTGCCTTGACAAAAATTTCCGCCAGGCCCTCTTTCACC
>JAHFFR010000016.1:1516-26901 GCA_023247825.1 Candidatus Omnitrophota bacterium | reverse complement strand
TCCGGAACAATATTTTTTAAATAAGCATAATCTGTGATTGCGTGCAGGTATACCTGTGATATCCCCAGCCCGGAATTTCTAAAAGCATCCAGGCATAAGTTTCTTTTTTGGGCATCTTCAAAAATAAGCGTAAGGTAAGGATAGCTGGCCTTGGTTTGTTCCAGTTCAACAATAGGGCTGGTCCCGGGAATATCTTTTAACCCATTTAAATAAATATCCACTTTTTTTCTTTGTTCGTTGACCTTTTCTTCTAAGCGCGGAAAATTCAGATGCCCGATATATTCCCTGAAAGCAGAAACCTTATGCACCGGAAAGTCAGCATTAAAGTATTCGCCCATTGCCCTTTCCGGGTTATTACGTAACTGCCAGAATAGCTGCGGCAACCTGAACGTAAACCAAAATAATCCCGGACGGTAAAAAATACTGTAAGCAAAGAGTTCCGCGACTTTTAAAGATTCTGACAGAATATTCTGGTGCAGGATTCTTTTGGCGGTTTCATTTAAAATACCGGCATATTCAGGCAGGTTGGTTACTGCGACTCCGCCTTCGTAAATGGTCAGGCCTTTTCCGCGGCAAAGGCTGAAAAATGAAAATTGGCCAAGGGAACCGGTTTCTCTATCATGGTATTTAGCGCCTAAGCTCTGTGCGCAATCTTCAATAATAAAAGCATTATAATTCCCGGCAATTTCTTTTAAGGCGAGAAAATCTATCGGTAGGCCGCCCAGATGCACGGCTAGAATAGCCAGGATATCATTATCCGATGCGCAGATATTCTTAAGTTTATTTATATCAAAATCAAAATTATGCGCGTTTGTATCGCAGATTTTTATATTAAGTCCGGCTCTTTTAATTGCTAAAGGTATCAGGGGGCAGATAAAAGCCGGGATAATTACGGTTTTTTTATCAGAGAGTTTTTTTATGGTTTCTAAAATCAGGTAAAATGCCGCGGTCCCGGAATAGGTAAGCAAGGCAACAGGCGCGCCGAGGTATTTTCTAAAGCCCTCTTCCAGCAATCTGCCAGGATGTTTTTTAAAAAGAGGAGGGATTAGGCTTCTGATTGTAAGCGGCCAGCCTGCAGTTGGCGGAATTTCTTTTATGAGGCTCAAATTATAATTCCTTTTCCGTTATTCAATTTATTTATTTTATGCTAAAATAAAAAGAAATGCAAGTTAACTCTGAACGCTTAAAATTTAAAATACTGGACAACATAGATAAGATAAGCCGGAAGGACTGGGATGTTGTCTTTGGGGAGATCCCGGAAAGCTATTCTTTTTATAGGGCACTTGAGAATTCCGATCTCGCCGAATTTAGCTTTTATTATTTGGTTATTTACCGCGATGATGAAATTGTGCTTATTGCGCCGCTTTTTTTGACTGATTTTAACCTGGATATCGCCGTTGAAGGCCGGCTCTCAAAAGTTATCGGATCTATTCGTAAGGTTTTTCCGCGGTTTCTAATTTTTAAAACACTTTTTTGCGGCTCGCCTTTTGGAGAGCATGGGGTTTTGGGAATCAGGCAGGATTTTAAAGAAGGATATAAGTTTATCCCGTTACTGCTGGATGGGATAAAAAACTTCAGCACTGAGATCAATGCCCCCCTGGCGGTCTTTAAAGATTTTTTAAAACAGGATACGCTATTTTTGGATGTCCTGATGCAAAAAGGATATTCAAGGGTAGAGAGCTTTCCTGCCGTGCTTCTAGAGCTTAATTTCAGTTCTTTCGAAGAGTATCTTGAGAGTTTAGGCAGCTCTACGCGTAAAAATTTAAATAAAAAGCTAAAACAGGCGCAGGCCCGGGGTAAGATAGAGGTTAAGGTCCTCAAAGATATTGAAAGCCAAATTGACCAGATATTTAAGCTTTATGAAAATACCTATCGCGGAGGGGCAACCAAGTTTGAGCGGCTGACTAAAAAATTCTTTTTGCAGGTTGCTCATGATTTAGGCTCCCATGCTCGTTTTTTTCTTTATTATGTAGACGATAGATTGGCAGCCTTTAACCTCTGTTTTGTTTATGATAATTTGCTCATTGATAAGTTTATCGGTTTCGATTATGATATATCTAACCCGTATAATCTGTATTTTGTCAGCTGGGCCTATAATATCAGATGGTGCTTAGATAACTCTTTGCGCTATTATTATCCGGGGCAGACTGATTATGAGCCGAAGATCAGGTTGGGCGGAAAACTTATCGCGCTTTATGCCTATTTAAGGCATAAGAATATGTTTATTAATTTTCTCATTAAATTACTCATCCTGCTTCTTAAGCCGGATAATTTTGATGAGGATATCAGGAAGTAAATTATATGTTTAAAAAGAAAGTTACGCTCAAAATATTGCTGCTGCTTATTGCCAGCGATATACTTGAGACCGCGATCCAGTTCTTTTTTAAGAAAAGCGCTTTAGCTCAAGCGGACCTTGTTGTAGCTGATCCGGCCGGCGCAGCGGTTTTTCTCAAGGCAGTTTTCTTCTCGCCATTTTTATGGGCCGGATTATTTACTGTGGCCGCGGTATTTATTATCTGGTCTACCATTTTGTCCAAGATAGACTTAAGTGTAGCTGTGCCTATTGCCAGTTTCAGCTATATCTTTGTTCCCATAGCCTCTATTATTTTTCTGCATGAGAAGATTACCATTTTAAGATGGGCCGGGATATTATTTATTCTTATCGGGGTTATATTGGTTTCTTTGAGCAGTAAAGAAAGGATTGCGCAGGCAAAATGAAAGAAGGGTTGCTGATAGTCCTTTCCCTGATTGCTTTGACCAGTTTATGCGATACCATAAACCAGCTATTCTTAAAATCCGCGATAAATTCCTTAAATTTTACGCCCACCTTTAATATTATAAAAATTTTTAAGTTTATCTTTCAACTGGTAATTAATCCCCGGCTTTGGTTGGGGTTTGTTTTTAGTGTTATCTCATTGTGTATTTGGCTGCTTGTGCTTTCAAAGGCAGAGCTTAATTTCGCTTTTTCCGCCGACAGTATGCATTATATCTTTATTGCTTTAGCATCCAGATTGATTTTAAAAGAAAGATTCAGCTCTTTACGCTGGCTGGGTACCGGCCTGATTATTTCCGGGATAGTTATTGTAAGTTTAAGTTGAGATTCCCCGATTAATATGAACCCTAAAATAATATCCTTAACTGTTTTTTTGCTTGCCTATATATTATTTATTCTTTTACCTTACAGGCGTACAGTTGTGGCATTAGCCGGCAGCCTGCTGCTTGTCTTGACCCAGGCAATATCTTTAAAAGAGGCGTTTCTGGCAATTAACTGGAATGTCATGGGCATATTTGTGGGCACATTGATTTTAGCGGACGTTTTTATGGAGAGCCGGGTTCCTGCTTATCTGGCTGAGATAATTGTCGGTAAGGCAAAAAATACCGCCTGGGCAATCCTATTTATCTGCCTGCTAACCGGTTTTATCTCCGCGTTCGTAGAAAATGTGGCGACGGTATTAATTGTTGCTCCTATCGCCATTTCTTTGGCCAAAAAGTTAAAAATCAATCCTACTAAAATGATGATTGCAATTGCGGTTTCCAGCAATCTTCAGGGGACAGCTACGTTAATCGGAGATCCTCCAAGTATGCTTTTAGGAGGTTTTGCTAAAATGAACTTTGGGGATTTCTTTTTTTATAAAGGACACCCGAGCATATTTTTTGCCGTAGAGCTGGGGGCTTTTGTTTCTTTCTCTGTGCTTTATTTTATATTCAACAAGCATAAAGAGAAAGCGCAGCTTATCCCTGCGGAGAGGGTAAAGAGCTGGGTGCCTGCGATTTTATTGGTAAGCTTGATTATTTTGTTGGCGCTATCTTCATTTTTTGATACCGGATTTAGCTATGCCGCCGGGCAGATTTGTATGATTTTCGGTATTATTGCTTTGTTCTGGGGGAAATTCGTAAATAAGGCTTCGATTATTTCCGGGATGAAAAAACTTGATTGGGATACTACTTTTTTTCTTCTAGGCATTTTTATCATTGTCGGCGGGATTTCACTTACCGGCTGGATCGAGGTGCTCGCAAATTATTTAGCCGGCCTTGTCGGAAACAATATATTCCTGGGGTATACCTCGATAGTATTTCTTTCGGTAGCCCTCTCGGCATTTATCGATAACGTTCCTTTTTTAGCAGCGATGCTTCCTGTAGCTATAATTATGGCAAATAAACTGCAGGTTAATCCTTCTTTGTTTCTTTTTGGCCTGCTTATCGGCGCAAGTTTAGGCGGCAACATAACGCCAATCGGCGCATCGGCTAATATTGTTGCCTGCGGCCTGCTTAAGAAAGAAGGTTACCCGGTTAAATTCGGTAATTTTATGAAAATCGGGATTCCTTTTACGCTTGCCGCGGTAGGCGCTGCTTATTTATTTATCTGGTTTGTCTGGAGGTAAAAATTTTCTTGACAAATGATACTAATATGGTATCATTACATTAGCCAAAAGGAGGGCCAAGCGATGGATATAACAATCAGATATATGCTCAGGCCTGCAGCCCACTGTAAAGAGGGCTGCAGTAGCATGTCCCGGGTATGACTTTAAACTGCCTGTCGTTTTATTAATATCTTTGAAGGGATTTGTTTATGAAACTTATCACAAGAAATACGGATTACGCATTACGGGCGCTTTGTTATATCGCGAAGCGGAAAAATATTGTAGCGGTAGATGAGCTGGTTAAAAAACTTGGCGTACCGCGGCCGTTTATGCGTAAGATCCTTCAACAGTTAAATAAAGCAGGAATACTGGTTTCTTACAAAGGCCAAGGCGGAGGTTTCAGGCTGAAGGTTAATCCTGAAAAAATTTATTTATTCCAAATAATGCGTGTTTTTCAGGGCAAGGTAGGGCTAAGCGGATGTTTTCTAAAAAAAGATATCTGCCCGAATAAAGGTGAGTGTGTTTTAAGAAAGAAAATACATTCTATTGAAGCAGATGTATTAAGACAGCTTAAACGGGTAAATATCGCATCCTTAGTTTAAGGGGTAGATATGGGAAAAAGAAAAATTATTACTATTGATGAGAAGAGATGTAACGGCTGCGGTTTATGCATCCCTAATTGCCCGGAAGGGGCAATCCGGATTATTGACCATAAGGCGTACCTGGTCAGCGATTTATTCTGCGATGGCTTGGGCGCTTGTCTTGGCCATTGTCCGCAAGGCGCGATCAGCATAGAGGAAAGAGAAGCTGTGCCATTTGATGAGAAGAAGGTTACGGACCTTAGAACAAAAATAAGCCTTAGCCCTGGATTATCCCAATGGCCGGTGCAGTTGCGCCTTGTTCCGGCTAAAGCTCTTTATTTTGACAACGCGGATATTTTGATCGCAGCTGATTGCCTGGCGTTTGCATATGCTGATTTTCATCAGGATTTATTGAGAGGTAAAATCCTTCTGATCGGTTGTCCGAAATTAGATAATCTTGCTTTATATAAAGATAAGCTCCGGCAGATATTTATTGAAAACAATATCAAGTCGGTAACATATGCGCATATGGAGGTTCCTTGTTGTTTTGGCCTGCTTCCAATAATTAAGGAGGCAATTAGCGGCGTGGGCAGGAAAATACCGCTCGGAGAGATCATTATTACCATCAAAGGAGAAAAACGTAATGTTTAAAGGATGCCCCGGGCAAGATAACCGTAAGGAGGTGCTCAATGTTTTGTTATCAATGTGAACAGACTGCAGGCGGCACGGGTTGCACAAAATTAGGCGTGTGCGGAAAAAATGAGGATATCCAGAGCCTGCAGGATACGCTTTTATACGGCTTGAAAGGCATTGCGGCTTATGCCTATCATGCAGGCGAATTAGGGGCGCATGATGAAGAGGTGGATGCTTTTATGCACGAAGCGCTCTTTAAGACCGTGACCAATGTTAGTTTTGATTTAAATCAGTATCTGGAATTGGTTTTAAAATGCGGCCGGATGAATTTAAAAACAATGGAGATGCTGGATAAGGCGCATACGCAGAGATTCGGCAACCCTGTGCCTACGCAGGTTGAAACCGGTACAATTGCCGGCCCGGGAATCTTGGTTACCGGGCATGATTTATTGGATCTCTATGAATTACTTAAGCAAACACAGGCCAGCGGAATAAACGTCTATACCCATGGGGAAATGCTGCCGGCGCACGGTTATCCGGAATTAAAAAAGTT
This sequence comes from Candidatus Omnitrophota bacterium, assembly GCA_023247825.1. Lineage (GTDB taxonomy): Bacteria > Omnitrophota > Gorgyraeia > Gygaellales > Profunditerraquicolaceae > UBA6249. Next base: position 20,773 of record JAHFFR010000016.1, on the reverse strand, counting down.
TAAGCATTTAGCGGGTAATTATGGCGGGGCCTGGCAGGAGCAGAGAAAAGAATTCAACGCTTTCAGCGGGGCTTTACTTGCAACTACAAATTGCGTATTAATCCCTCCGGAAAATACTTACCTGGACAGGCTTTTTACAGTGGGTATTACCGGTGTAGCAGGGGCAACGCATTTAAAGAACCGGGATTTTAAAGCCTTGATTGAAAAAGCTGAATCTTTACCGCCTTTACCGATTGCCCCCGGGAAAAAGATATGGACCGGTTTTCACCATACGGCGATCTTGGGGTTGGCGGATAAGATTATTAATTTAGTTAAATCCGGCAAGATCAAGCATTTTTTCTTAATCGGCGGCTGCGACGGCGCAAAACCCGGGCGTAATTATTATACGGAGTTTGCGGAGAAAGTGCCAAAGGACTGCCTCATTCTTACCCTTGCCTGCGGTAAATACCGATTTAACAAGCTGGATTTCGGGGATATTGAGGGAATACCAAGATTAATTGATGTCGGCCAATGTAATAATGCTTATTCTGCGGTTCAGGTAGCAGTGGCTTTAGCCAAGGCGTTTGGCTGCGGAGTAAATGACCTGCCTTTAACCCTGGTCCTCTCGTGGTTTGAGCAAAAAGCAGTTGCCATTCTGCTTTCTTTGTTGTATCTTAATATCAGAGGTATCTATATCGGGCCGACTGCGCCTGCGTTTATCAGTAAAAATGTGTTTGGCCTCCTGCAGGAGAAGTTTGACTTAAGGCTGATTAGCACGCCTGATGAAGATTTAAAAAGGATATTGAAAAAATGACACCGCGCTTATAATGAATTACGCGGGTGTGCCCTTGTGGGCAAGGAGGCGGATAATGGCAGATCTGAAAGATTTACTGCAAAGCGCAGACTGGAAAACAGAGAAACATGTTCCGGTTATCGATAGCCCGGACAAAATAAGCAAGGGCGGTATTTTAAAGATAGATGTCAGCGTAGGCAAGCAGATAGCGCATCCCAATACTACCGAGCACCACATCAAATCCATTGAAGTATATTTTCTGGCAGCAGGAGAAAAGTTTCCTTACCAGGTGGCGCGTTTTGAGTTCACTACGCACGGAGAATCCACGCAGGGGCCAAACACCAGCACCATATTTTCTGAACCCAAGATAACCACATCTTTTAAGACTGAAAAAAGCGGCGTGATTATGGCCGCATCATATTGCAATATTCACGGTATTTGGAAGAGCCAGAAGGAAATTAAAGTAGAATAAAAGTTTACCTGCCGTTAGGTAAACGTCAAATAAGGAGGCAGATATGTGTATACTGAAACTTTCCCATTTGATGGCCATTGTGCCGGTAGCAGTCTTATTAACCTTAAGTTTTTTTGTGCTTTTTACAATACGCGAGGTTAAAGAAAAGGGGCTTAAGGTTTTTGGTTATGCGGTAGTAAGTTTACTTTGGCTGGCTACGCTGGTGGTTTTTTCAAGGGCAATTTATAATATCGGTAAAGGTTCTGTTATGGCCAGATGCATGATGCAGGAGAAGATGAAAGCCGGCGGTATACCGCAAATGATGCAACAGAATAAAATGCCTGATATGGCTATGCCTGGAAAAGGCGCGCCTGTTAGAGATGAGAAGTGCCCCAAGATTTCCAAGTCCGGCGGTAATAAAGGGATGCTTTTTAAGACCGAATAAAAGTTTACATACCGGGAGGGCAGATGAATAAATACAGGTGTTTGGTTTGCGGTTATATTTATGACCCCGGCGCAGGTGATTCGGATAACGGGATTGCCCCCGGGACAAGTTTCGAGGATCTGCCGGATACCTGGGTCTGCCCCGAATGCGGCGTAGGCAAGGACCAATTTGAAAAAATAATTTAGAATGCCCGCAGAAATCGAAGCCGGAATAAAAGAAATTATCCAGCGTAACTATAACGTAAAGAGTTTTCGCCTGGAGATTGGCGATATTTTGGATTTTAAGGCAGGCCAATTCCTTTCTGTTTGTATCGGGGGCAACCCCAAGTTAAAGAAATATCTTTCTATTTCCAGCTCTCCGACTGAAAAATGCTATTTGGAATTTACCAAGAAATTAAGCGAAAGTGATTTTTCCAGGGCGCTGGATAATTTAAAAGCCGGGGATAGGTTAACTATCCGCTATCCTTTTGGAAAATTTATTTTAGACGGGTTTTCCTCCAAAATTGCTTTTTTATCCGGCGGGATAGGGATTACCCCTATCCGCAGTATCTGTAAATATATAGTTGATAAAAACTTAGGCACAGATGCAGTATTGGTTTATTCAAACCGTTCTGTGCGCGATATAATTTTTAAAGATGATTTTGAGGCGATGCAAAAGAATTATCCTCTTTTAAGGGTGGCGCATGTATTATGTGAAACTGAGCCGGGGTTTAAGTGCAGTGTCGGCTTAATCGACAGCAGAATAGTAAAGAATGAAATCCCGGATTACCGCCAAAGAAAGTTTTATCTTTGCGGACCGCCACAGATGGTTGAGGCAATGCGTAAGATACTGGCCGAAGAATTGGGGTTAGGCGAAGAGAAAATAGTCAGGGAAAATTTCCAGGGATATTAGCCTGCCTGACGGCAGGGGGAGGGTAAAGATGGCCGCTATAAAAATATTACCTGATATATATTCCGTAGGGGTAGTGGATTGGAACGTGCGTAATTTTCACGGGCATACCTATACTACGCAGAGGGGCTCAACTTACAACGCCTATCTTGTCATAGACGAAAAAATTGCCCTTGTTGATACTGTCTATGGCCCGTTTGCCCGGGAATTAATTGAGAATATCAAAGAGATTATTCCTCCGGAAAAGATAGATTATATCATTGCTAATCATGTTGAAACTGATCATTCCGGGGCACTGCCCAGCATTATGCAGCTTTGCCCAAAAGCTAAAATATTGGGCACTGCTAAATGCAAAGAAGGCCTTTATAAACATTATTATGGAGACTGGGATTTTCAGGTTGTTAAAACCGGGGACAAATTAAAGTTAGGCCGGCGCACGCTTTCTTTTATTGAGGCGCCGATGATTCATTGGCCGGATAGCATGTTTACATATTCTCCCCAGGACAGCCTGCTTATGCCTAATGATGCTTTTGGCCAGCATTTTGCCACCAGTGAGCGTTTTGATGATCAGGTTGATCAATGCGCGTTAATGGATGAAGCGGAAAAATATTACGCTAATATTCTCTGGCCCCTGGGTTCGGTAATCTTAAAGAAAATCCAAGAAATTCAGAAATTGAATATACCCATTAAAATGATTGCGCCTAGCCACGGAGTTATCTGGCGCAAGGATCCGTTAAAAATAATTAATTCTTACATTTCCTGGGCTAAGGGGGAAACTAAAAATAAAGTAGTAATAGTTTATGAAACGATGTGGGGAGCTACTGAGAAGATGGCTAAAAAGATTGCTTCTGGTATCCAGGCCGCAGGGGCAGAGGTTAAGCTTTATGAAGTAGCCCAGAGTGACCGCACCGAGGTAATTACGCAGATGTTATCAGCCAAAGGTTTTCTCTTCGGTTCATCTACTCATGATAATGATATGCTGCCAAATATCGCCGCATTCCTGGAGATCGTTAAGGGCCTTAAGCCTAAAGGCAGGCAGATCAGTTTTTTTGGCTCATACGGCTGGGTCGGCGGGGCGGTTAAGGAAATGCAGGAGGTGCTTGAGGACAGCGGGGCTGATTTTACTATTTCTCCAATATCTTTTAAGTATGTCCCCGATAAAACTGAATTAGAAAATTGTTTTGAATTCGGCAGTAAATTCGCCGGGCTCTTAAGAAAGGAAATATGATATGGCTAAGAGCGTAATAATTTACAGTACTCCGAGTTGCCCCTGGTGCATCCGGGCTAAACAGTTCTTAAAGGAGAACAACATAGTATTTTTGGAGTGGGATGTTTCTATTGATAAAATCGCCGCGGATGAGATGGTAAAGAAAAGCGGGCAGATGGGGGTTCCGGTCATGGATATTGATGGGCAGATTATTGTGGGGTTTGATAAAGAGAAAATAAAGCAACTATTAAATTTATAATTGCGTCTCCTGTCTTGTCTGGGCTTTCTCCGGAACGCTTGTTGCGGCCCAGCGTGCCGCAACTGCGCTCGGGTCGGCTGGCGTCGCTCTCCGCAAGACTTTGATAAAGGGCGGAACCCTGCCCGCTCCTTGCCGACACGTCCCTCGAAATCCCAGCCAATCCAGCAGCCGCTATAGATAGCTATAAGCTTTATGGCTCTTGCTGGAGGCACAATTAGAAGATTTTCGGCAATTCCTGTATATTGCACAGTGTGCAAGGGATTGCGGCTAACGAAAGGCTTCGATCATATATGTAAATACGCCGAAAGTGAGCCGCAAACCGCGAGCACACGGCGAAAATCTTCGTGCCGAAGCAAGAGACGGAAAAGCTAAAGATTAATGGAAGCTTGCCATGCAAATTTATGATTTGATTATTATCGGGGCGGGGCCGGCGGGGATTACTGCCAGCGTATATGCGGCCAGGAAAAAATTAAATTTTCTGGTAATCAGCCTTGATATCGGCGGACAGGCCGCCTGGAGCGGTGATATTGAAAATTATACCGGCTATCAATTTATTACCGGGCCGGAACTGGCGCAGAAATTCCAGGAGCATATGAGTAAATATGCTATTGAGCTTAAAGAAAACGAAGAGGCCCTCGGTCTTAGGAAATCCGGCGAAGGTATTTCGGTAAAAACCAATAAGGCCCAATATCAGGCCAGGACCGTTATTATCGCCTCCGGGAAAAAATCAAAAGAGCTGGGAGTCGCAGGAGAGATAGAATTTAAGAATCACGGCCTGACATATTGCGCAACATGCGATGGCCCGCTGTTTGCAGGCAAGGATGTGGCTGTAATCGGCGGCGGAAACTCTGCGTTGGATGCCGCTTTGCAGTTGATCAAAATTGCCAAACATATTTATATCGTAAATAATACTGATAAATTAGGCGGGGATGCGATAATGCGCCAGAAGATCGAGGAAGCCGGCAATGTTACAATCTTGAATAGCTCTCAAATTACGGCTGTGCTTGGTAAAAAATTTGTCAGCGCGATTAAAATAAAAAATAACGGCATGGAAAAAGAGTTAGCTGTGCAGGGAGTATTTGTAGAGATCGGGCTTGTCCCTAATTCTGAATTCGCAAAAGAGGTTGAAAGAAACCGGGAGAAAGAGATAAAAGTCAATCTGAATAACCAGACTAATATTCCGGGGATTTTTGCCGCCGGAGATGTTACGGATGTCCCGGAAAAGCAGATTATTATCGCTGCCGGAGAAGGGTCAAAAGCCGCTTTAAGCGCTTTTCGGTATCTGGCGCAAAAGAGGTTCTAAAATAAGTTGCGGGTAATTTTTGCGGTGGTACAATAAATCAAACTTAAGGGGAGGATAAAATGAGAGAGAGAATTGAAAAAGCTTTAGATAAAGTAAGGCCTATGCTGGCAGCTGATGGTGGCAATGTTGAATTAGTTGATGTTACCTCTGACGGGGTGGTTAAATTGAAGTTAAAAGGAAGCTGCGGATGCTGTCCGATGAGTGCGATGACCTTAAAGAACGGGATTGAAAAAATCTTAAAGCAGGAAGTCCCGGAAATAAAAGAAGTCATAGCATTATAGAAGAAGTTCAGCGATGCCCCTTCATAATAGCCTATCTCGTCTTAAGCGCATAATTTCCGGGTATAAATCATGCGTAGTAGCATTTTCCGGCGGCCAGGACAGCGCGTTTCTGCTTAAGATCTGCTCTCTGGTGCTTGAGCCTGATAAAATTCTGGCAGTTACAGCTGTATCCGCTACCTATCCTGAAGCAGAATTAGGCAAGGCAAAAGTTCTGGCACAAGATATCGGGGTAAGGTTTAAAGTAATCAGGACCGCCGAGCTAAGCAATAAAAAATTCACCGCTAATTCTACTAAGCGCTGTTATTTTTGTAAAAAAGAGCTCTTTACAAAATTACTTGATATCGCCAGGCAGAATAAATTAAATTTTGTCCTGGAAGCAAGCAACCTGACGGATAAAAAAGATTACCGACCGGGAAATATTGCTAAAGAAGAGCTAAGAATAGAATCCCCTTTGCTTAAAGCCGGTTTTAGTAAAGGTGATATTCGTAGATTGAGCAAGAAGCTGGGCCTGTCCAGCTGGAATAAACCCAGCTTAGCGTGTCTTGCTTCGCGGATACCTTACGGCACAAAGATTACCGGTGGACTGCTAAGGCGGATTGATCTGGCAGAGGCATATCTAACCGGCTTGGGCTTTAAGCAGGTGCGCCTGCGCCACTATAACGGGCTTTGCCGTATTGAAGTAGAAAAAAAAGATATACCCGGGCTATTAAATAAACGCCAGGCGATAGTTGGGAGATTAAAAGGTTTGGGCTATAATTATATTACCCTGGATTTAGAAGGGTATCGGACAGGCAGCTTGAATGAGGTAATTAATAAATGAAAAAAGTATATTTAGATTATGCGGCAACTACACCAGCTGACCCGGAAGTTATTTCGGCCATGGAGCCTTATTTCTTTGAAAAATTCGGCAATGCCTCCAGCCTTCATGCTTATGGCCAGGAAGCCAAGAAAGCCCTTGAAGACAGCCGCCAGACAGCCGCGGAATTTATCGGAGCGCATCCTGAAGAAATTGTTTTTACTTCCGGCGGCACAGAATCGGATAATTTTGCGCTTTTAGGTGTTGCGTATGCGTTAGAAAAAAAGGGCAATCATATCATTACTTCCGCTATCGAGCACCATGCTATTATTGAGCCGGCAAAGTTCCTCGAGAAAAAAGGCTTTAGGGTAACTTATCTATCCGTCGATAAAGATGGCATGGTTTCACCCGAAGATCTAAAGAAGGCGATTACGGATAAAACTATTCTTATCAGCATTATGCAGGCCAATAATGAAATCGGCACTTTGCAGCCGATTGCCCGGCTGGCTCATATTGCCAAAGAAAAAGGGATTTATTTTCATACCGATGCCGTGCAGACATTCGGCCATATTCCGATAAATGTAAATGAGCTTAATATAGACCTTTTGTCTCTTTCTGCCCATAAGTTTTACGGCCCCAAAGGAGTAGGCGCTTTATATATCAGAAAAGGCACGCGCATAGAAACATTTATGCGCGGCGGGGACCAGGAGAGGGGAAGGCGCGCCTCTACGCATAATATTACCGGGATAGCCGGTTGTGCCCGGGCAATCCAGCTTTGCCAAAAGAACATGGAAAATGAAATTAAATTTCAGGGTACTTTGCGCGACAGGCTGATCAAAGAAATTCCTGCCAAGATCCCCGAAGTTAGGCTTAATGGGCACCCCACAGAGAGGTTACCGAACAATGTAAATTTTTCCATTAAATACATAGAAGGGGAATCAATGCTTTTAAGTTTGGATATGCTGGGGATTGCGCTTTCTACAGGCAGCGCCTGCACCTCCAGTTCTCTTGAGCCATCGCATGTTTTACTGGCGATTGGCCTGGACCATGCGACTGCGCATGGTTCACTTAGGATAACTCTCGGCCGCTGGACGAAAGAGAGCGATATCGATTATCTGTTAGAAAAACTGCCTCCGGTTGTGCAAAGGCTACGCTCAATGAGCCCGCTTTATGAAAGAAAAGATACTTGATTATTTAAGTAAAGAACATGACTATTTCTCCGGAGATCAAATCAGTAAACATCTGGGTATCAGCCGGCAAGGGCTTTGGAAACATATCCAGGAGCTGAAAGATTCCGGTTACGAGATAGTTGCTGTTCCGCATTTAGGTTACCGCCTTTTGTCCTGCCCTGACCGGCTTTTTCCTTTTGAAATTTCCCGCGCCCTCCATACTAAATTTATCGCTAAAAAGATCCATTATTTTGATTACCTGGCTTCGACTATGAATCTGGCTATGCAGCTGGGTATGCAGGGTGAGCCTAATGGCGCGCTGGTATTAGCCGAATCGCAGACCAAGGGCCGCGGCAGGTTAGGCAGGAACTGGTTTTCCCCAAAATACAAAGGGATTTATCTCTCTTTAATTTTAAGGCCCAGGATCCCGCCTGCGGTTTCTCCTGTGTTGACACTTTTGAGCGCAGTAAGTATCTGTGAAGCGGTCAAGAAGGTTGCCGGCCTGGATGTGCAGATTAAATGGCCAAATGATATATTGATCCATAATAAAAAAATTGCCGGAATACTGACTGAAATGAACGCGGAAGTGGATAAAGTGAATTTTGTGGTTATTGGTATCGGCTTAAACGTTAATAATGATAAAAAATCTTTGATTGCCCAGGCTACTTCGTTAAAAGAGCAGCTGGGCCAGCCAACAAGCCGTATTGCCCTCTTACAGGAACTTTTACGCAGGATAGAAAGTAATTATCTTGTTTTGGAGGACAAAGGGGCCGGCCCTATAATTGAGAAGTGGCGTAATTTCAGCTCTACTTTAGGCAGGCGTGTTAAGGTATATTATCAGGACAAACATATCGAAGGATACGCCGCCGACATTGATAAAGACGGAAGCCTGCTTATCCGCAAAGATTCAGGGTTCATCCAAAAGGTTTCAAGCGGCGATGTAATACATTGCCGGTAATGTAAACCATCAATAAAAATCAAGTTGACAAATCCCCGCTCCTATCTATACTAAATCTGATAGGGGCTGATTTTTTTAAAAGGACATGATTATGGAAAAGAAGGAAGTTGATAGGCTTTTAAGGCTGCCATTACTTGAGCTTATCGCCGAGGCCGACAAGATAAGGAAACAATTTGTTAAGGGCGGGGTCGAATTATGCAATATACTTAATGCTAAATCCGGCTCATGCTCCGAAGATTGCAAATTCTGCGCCCAATCTGCAAGGCACAAAACAAAAGCGGATATATACCCGTTAAAAAGTAAGGCTGAAATGCTTAAGGCGGCACTGCGTGCTAAAGAAATGGGTGCCCAGAGGTTTGATATTGTAACCAGCGGTGATAAATTATCCGAGAAGGAATTTCATCTTATCGTAGATGCGGTCCGCAAGATAACCGGAAAGATTAAAATTAAGATGTGTGCATCACTGGGAAGCATGGGGGATGAAGAATTTTCTTTGCTTAAAGAGGCAGGGCTTTCCCGTTATCACCATAATATCGAAACTTCTCCCGGGTTTTTCCCGAAAATCGTTTCTACCCATACCTTCCAGGACAGGGTCAGGACGATTAAGGCTGCCAAGCGCGCCGGCCTAGAGGTTTGTTCCGGAGGCATAATCGGAATGGGCGAAACAATGGATGACAGGATCCAGATGGCCATAATATTAAAAGAGTTGAATGTCGATTCGGTGCCGCTTAATATTTTAGTCCCGATAGCCGGCACTCCCTTAGGGCAGAACGCCCATTTATCCTGCGAAGAGGCAATCAGGACAATTGCAATTTTCAGGGTTATTTTAAAAGATAAAATAATAAAAATTGCCGCCGGACGGGAATCGGTATTAAAAGATTTTCAGGCCCTGGGGTTTATGGCCGGGGCAAACGGCATGCTTATCGGCGGTTATCTTACGATTAAAGGCAGGTCTGTGGAGGAGGACCAGAAGCTGGTTAATGAGGTCATAAGATTATGGAAGCAATAGAAGAGTTTTTAAGGGATAGGCAGGAGCAGGGGTTGTTAAGGAAGCTAATGCCCGCCAGTTTCCGCGCCGCAGGTAAAATTTATTTCGGGGAAAAGCAATACTTTGATTTTTCATCTAATGATTATCTTGGCTTAAGTGACCATCCGAAACTTAAAAAAGCGGCGGTTGAGGCAATAGATAAATTCGGCGTATCCAGCTGTGCCTCGCGGCTATTAAGCGGGGATGCGGAAATTTTCCACCAATTAGAAGGCGCGGTAGCAAAATTTAAGAATAAAGAAGCAGCGCTTATTTTTAATTCCGGTTACCAGGCCAATGTCGGTATTATCAGCGCGCTCTTTGCCAAAGGAGATTGTATTTTTTCCGACCGGCTTAACCATGCCAGCATTATTGACGCGATACTCTTATCCGGGGCCAGATTGTTCCGTTTCCGGCATAATGACCCAGAGCACCTGGAATTACTTTTAAAGAGAGAAAGAAAGAAATTTAAGAACGCCCTTATTGTTACTGAATCAATTTTTAGCATGGACGGGGATAGGTCGCCTTTAAAAGAACTGGTAAGTTTAAAAGAGAAATACATCTGCCAGATTATGGTTGATGAGGCCCATGCAACGGGTATTTTTGGGGCAAGCGGAAGCGGCCTGGTTGAAGAGGAAAAATTAAGCCCGCAAGTAGATTTAATTATGGGCACTTTTAGCAAGGCCTTGGCCGGTTTTGGCGCTTATCTGGCTGCCCCTAGGAGTATAGTTGATTATCTGGTCAATACCTCTAGGAGCTTTATCTATTCTACAGCGCTGCCCCCGTCAGTAATTGCCGTCAATTTAGCAAGCCTCGAATTAATTAAAAATGAGCCGCATAGGCGTAAAATGCTTCTATCTATGGCACAAACATTACGGGCTAGGTTAGGGCGGAAGGGTTTCTGTGTAAAAGGCGCATCACAGATTGTTCCGGTAATACTGGGGGATAATTTGAGGGCGCTTGCATTTGCCGCAAACCTTCAGAAAAATGGTTATTGGGCCGTGGCAGTAAGGCCTCCGACGGTGCCTTTAGGAGAAGCGCGTTTAAGGATTTCTTTAAGCTATCTCCACAATGAAGAAATTTTAAATAAGCTAATCGATGCTATCTCTGAAATCAGAATTTAAATTTTTGGATCGCGGTTTTAAGAATACCCTGGTTTTAATCCACGGATGGGCAGCTGATTACCGGATATTTGGCGGTTTGAAATTGGATTACAATTACCTTCTGGCGGTTAAATTAGACCCTTTTAACTTTAATCAGGAATTATTAAACCGGCTGGATGAGCTTAAAATCGATAAGGTATCCGTATTTGGTTTTTCCCTGGGCGGATTCCTGGCGGCTGAATTTGCGGCCAAGTATCCGCAGAGAATAAACGAACTTATCCTTGCGGGCGTGCGCAGGCATTATGAGAAAAAAATACTGGAAGATGCCAAATGCGAAATCCGGAAGAACAAGCGGTCATGGCTCTATAAATTTTATCTTAATTGTTTCTCCAAAGCCGGCGGCCAGGGCCTTGGCTGGTTCAGGAAGAATCTATTGAAAGAATATACGGATAATTTAAATTTAGATGAGCTTATCTGCGGTTTGGATTATTTGGCCAGCTGTACGCTGGAAACCAAAGATTTGAAAAGCATGGAGAATATAAGGATTTTCCATGGCAACGATGATGTGATTGCACCCATTGAAGAAGCCCTAAAGATTAAATCCGATTTACCGCAGGCCAAGTTTATTTCTCTCGCCGATACCGGGCACCTCTTATTTCTGAGCCCGATTTTTAAGGAAAGATTTTATCATGGATAACTTGCGCATCGCTGATAATTTTTCCCGTTACGCGCATCTTTATGATAAGTATGCGGATGTGCAGACGGAGGTTGCTTCTGCGCTGGCAGATTCGATAGGAAATGGCAATTTCCGTAATATTTTAGAGATTGGCTGCGGGACAGGCAACTACACGCTTATGTTAAGGGATAAATTTAAAAGCGCACAAATTAAAGCGTTGGATATTTCAAAAAAAATGATCAGCGTTGCCAAGGACAAATTAAAGGACAAAGAAATCGAGCTTTTGGTTGCCGATGGAAAGAAGATAAGTTTTAGCGAGGATTTTGATTTGATTACTTCTAACGCCTGTTTTCAGTGGTTTGATGACTTGGGGGAAGTTTTGCGCAGATATGTAAAATTACTGCGGGATAAAGGGGCAATTTATTTTTCGATATTCGGGCCGCATACTTTTGGGGAACTGAATACCGCATTAATACACGTCCTCAAGGATGAGCGTATTAACTCGGCTTACTTTTGCGATCGGAATAATCTTGAGGCGGTGCTTAAAGATAATTTCAAATCCGTTAAGATAAATGAAATTCACTATAAAGAAACTTTTGCTAACCTTAAAGAGTTATTAGAAAAAATAAAATACTCCGGAATCAGGGGGAATGGTTTGAGTAAAGAGGTTCATTTTAACCGCACGCTCCTGGAGAAATTAGAGAATGTTTATCTGGATAGGTTCCAGGAGGTTCGCGCGACTTACCAGGTATTTTTATGCTATGGAGAAAAGAAATGAGGGCAATATTTGTTACCGGCACTGATACGGGGGTCGGCAAATCGCTGGTAACCGGCCTCCTGGCAAGATACCTGAAAGAAAAAGGTATCCGGGTTGTGACCCAGAAATGGATACAGACCGGCAGCCGTGTTCGCGCGGATATTAATTTACATCTTAAGATTATGGGTATACCTAAAGGTGAAATTAAAGATTATTTTGATTGTGCCTGCCCTTATGTGTTTTCGTTGCCGGCTTCGCCGCATTTAGCCGCTAAAGTGGAAAAGAAGAGGATTGATATTGCCAAGATTAAGCGAAGCTTCAAAACATTGTCAGCGAATTTTGATTTTGTAATTGTTGAAGGGACAGGCGGCGCTTTGGTCCCGGTTGACAAGAAGCATTTGACGGTTGATATTGCCAGGGAACTTAACTTGCCGGTATTGGTAGTTGCGCAAAATAAATTAGGCGCGATAAATCATGCCCTTATGACTGTCGAGGTTTTAAAGCATAGGAATATGGAGATATTAGGTATATTATTCAACAACTATAAAAGCCAGGACAAACTTGTTCTTAAAGACAATCCGGGAATCATAAAGAAAATAACCAAGCAAAATATTCTGGGTGTTCTGCCTTGGGATAAGAGGACCGGTGTTTTGTATAAGAAGTTCTTGCCGATAGCAAGGAAGATGATCAGATGAAGGATTGGCAAAAGACAGACTTAGAATATATTTGGCATCCCTATACTCAGGCTAAGGAAGCGCGGAATTTGCCGCCGGTTTTAATCGAAAAGGCCAGGGGGATAAAGCTTTATGGCACAAGAGGTAATTTTTATTACGACACTATCTCAAGCTGGTGGTGCAATGTCCACGGCCATAATCATCCGCGTATAAAAGAGGCGATCAGGAAGCAGGTTGATACCCTGGAGCATGTATTATTTGCCGGTTTTACCCATAAACCCGCTATCCAGCTTGCCGAACAGCTAATCGTTCTTACAAAAAATAAATTTAACCGGGTATTTTTTTCAGATAACGGTTCTACTTGCGTAGAAGTGGCATTAAAGATGTCATTTCAATACTGGCATAATACCGGTAAGAGGGAAAAAACAAAATTCGTATCTTTGGATTATGGTTATCACGGGGATACGATTGGGGCGATGAGCGTAAGCGGCCTGGATCTTTTTAACGCGGTATTTTCTCCTCTATTTTATCCGTCTTACAAAGTCCCGTCTCCTTATTGCTATCGCTGCCCGATGGAAAAAAAGAGGCCTGCTTGCGCCATTGATTGCATAAAACCATTGGAGAGGCTGCTTGAGCATAAGCACGAAGAAATCTGCGCTATGATCATTGAGCCTTTGGTTATGGGCGCCGCAGGGATGATTATTTATCCGAAAGAATATTTGGCAAAGGCCGCCGCTTTAGCAAAAAAATATAAAGTCCATCTTATACTGGATGAGGTTGCTGTTGGTTTCGGCCGGACAGGTAAAATGTTCGCCTATGAACATTTGCCGCAAATTGAAGCGGATTTTCTCTGCCTTTCCAAAGGTATAACTTCCGGGTATCTGCCGCTTTCCGTGACTTTGGCTAGCGAAAAAATATTCCGCGGGTTTTACGGGGATTATGAAAAAAGAAAGACGTTTTTTCACGGGCATACTTATACAGCTAATCCGGTTGCCTGTTCCGCGGCTCTGGCGAGTTTAAAAATTTTTAAAGAAGAAAAAACATTGCAGAAAGCAGAAAAACTAATTCCTTTTTTCCACCAGGCCTTGGAGAAATTCAGGGACTTGCCTTTAGTAGGGGACCTAAGATATATCGGGTTTATCGGAGCTGTAGAATTAGTTAAGGATAAAAAAACAAAAGAGAGTTTTGGCCTTAAGCGCAGAATGGGGCTGGAGGTCTATAAAAGAGGGCTTAAAGAGAACCTTGTTTTAAGGCCGCTGGGTGATATAATCTATCTGTTTTTGCCCCTTTGCGCGTCTAAGGCGGAAATCGAAGATATCTTAAAGAAGACTTATTTGGTAATTAAATCGTTATCTTAAAAGCGGAGATTTATGTTTATCCATAGCGTATTATTTGAGATCAGGCCCAAAGAAGTAGCCAAATACCGTAAAGACAGTTTAATGTGGGCGCGTTATACCAAAAAAGCCGTTGGTTTTGTGGCGTATCATACTATGAAGCGTTTCGGGTTTAAAAACCAGTATGCTTCGGTATATCAATGGGATAAAAAAGCAAACCATGACCGTTTTATGCGTAAATACCACGATTGGCTGGTTGGTAAATCTACGGCAAAAGTAAAAGTCTTAGGTTACTATAATCTTAAGGCGATAGATAAAATATAGTTGACAAATGAAAAAAATAGTATAAACTTATTGATGTAGTGAGCAAGGGAGTAGAAGTCTTAAACCGTAAGGAGAAAGAATGACACGCCTTACGGTTTTTTGTCTTTATCCCGTTTTAGTTTGCTATAATTTAGTGGAAAGGAGGAAGCAAAGAAAATGGCAAAAGGTAAAGTAAAATGGTTTTCCAATCAAAAAGGATATGGTTTTATTACTCCTGAGAATGGCGCGGATGTATTCGTACATCACACCGCGATTCAGGGTGAAGGCTATAAGACTTTAGAGGAGGGCCAAGAGGTTGAGTTTGAAATTGAAAAAGGTCCTAAAGGTGAACAAGCTACTAAAGTAGTGAAGTTATAACCTCATAAGGAACAAAGAAAAAGGCCCGGCATAATATGCTGGGCCTTTTTCATAATAATGAATATGAAAAAAATTGTAGTGGTAGCGATGAGCGGCGGGGTAGATTCTTCGGTTGCCGCGGCCCTGTTAAAAGAGCAGGGTTATGAAGTAATCGGCTTAACCATGTGTTTTAATTTGGCAGAGAGAAGCGGCGTCAAGCCCAGCTGCTGCGGCTTGGCCGGGATTGAGGATGCCCGCCGCGTCTGCCACAAATTAGGCATCAGGCATTATGTTATTAATCTGGATAAAGATTTTTACCGCCAGGTAATCCAGAATTTTTACGAGGAGTATCTTTCCGGCAGGACACCCAACCCTTGTGTCAGATGTAACCAATTTATAAAATTTGATATTTTACTTAAAAAGGCAATTAATTTAGGCGCGCAATTTTTAGCTACCGGCCATTATGCCAGGATTGTAAAATCAAAACAAGGCTACCTGCTTAAAAAAGCCAGGGACCTTAAAAAAGATCAATCATATTTTTTATATCGTTTAACTCAAAAGCAGCTTAAGCATGTAATTTTCCCATTAGGTAATTTTACTAAACCTAAAGTAAGGCAGATTGCCCGCAGCCTCGGGCTTAATGTAGCGGAAAAACAGGATAGCCAGGAAATCTGTTTTTTACCCGACGGAAAATACCGGGATTTAATTAAGGATAAGGGACTGGATTCTGTTAAGCCGGGCAGCTTAGTGGATAAAGATGGCAATATCCTCGGGGCTCATCAGGGGATAGCATACTATACTGTAGGCCAGCGCCATGGCCTGGGGATTACTAAAGGCTATCCTTTGTATGTAACAGAGATTAATCCTAAAAATAACCGGATTACCGTAGGCAGCCGCCAGGATAGCTGTAAAAACGGATTTATAATAAAAGATAAGCATTTCATATCCAAACCTTTTAAAAAGAAGGTTGAGATTAAGGTAAGGATACGTTATAATCATACAGAAATGACGGCAGTTGTTTATCCGGCTGAAGAAAAGCTAAAGGTAATTTTTAAGAAAGCGCAATTTGCCATAACCCCCGGCCAATCCGCAGTTTTCTATGATAGGGATATGGTTTTAGGCGGAGGAATAATCGAGAAAGTGATTAGTTAAAATGATCAAGGAAGATAAAGAATTAGTCGGTAGAATTAAAGAATTAAAGAAAAAACGCAATGCTGTGATCCTTGCGCACAACTATCAATTACCTGAGGTCCAGGATATCGCGGATTTCCGAGGCGATTCCCTTGAGCTTTCGCGCGCAGCCGCAAAAACCGGCGCAAAGGTGATCGTTTTCTGCGGGGTTTATTTTATGGCCGAGACCGCATCCATTCTTTCGCCGGATAAATTAGTAATTATGCCGGATATATCCGCGGGATGCCCGATGGCAAATATGATGAATGCCGGTGATTTAAGGAAGCTTAAAGAACAGCATCCCCAGGCGGTTGCCGTAGGTTATGTCAATACTTCAGCAGAGGTAAAAGCGGAATTAGATTATTGCTGCACTTCTACCAACGCAATCGCGGTAGTCAACGCGCTAAGCGATAAAAAAGAAATAATTTTTGTCCCGGATAAATATTTAGCCGATTATGTTTCAAAGAAGAGCGGCAGAAAATTAATTACCTGGCACGGTTTTTGCCCCACGCATGTCAAGATTTTACCGGAGGACGTAAAAAGAGAAAAAAAATTCCATCCCAAGGCAAAGGTGATGGTCCATCCGGAATGCCTGCCGGCTGTAGTTGCTTTGGCGGACGCCGTATTATCTACCAGCCAGATGGCGAAATTTGCCAAAGAGAATCCGGCAAAAGAATTTATAGTCGGGACAGAGGCGGGATTAGTTTATCGACTCAAGCAGGATAACCCGGATAAAGAATTTTATTTAGCCAGTGAGCGCGCGGTGTGCCCGAACATGAAACGCACTACGCAGGAAAAAGTCCTCTGGGCGCTGGAGGAGCTTAAAGACGAAGTCAAGGTGCCGGAGAATATCCGAAAAAAAGCGCATCTGGCTATTGAACGGATGTTAAAGATCATTTAATGAACCCCGCGCCTTCAATAAGGTGCGGGGTGAATGCGAAAGAAGGTGCGGGGTGAATATCCCGATCGTTTTTGTTGATGATTGGCTGCTAGTGGCCAATAAGCCGGCAGGGTTATTGGCTGTTCCAGCACCCAAGAATGAATCGCGTACTTTAACCGGTATTCTAAACCAGGACGCAGAAGAAAAGAAATTAAAGTATCGTTTTTATCCCTGCCATCGTTTGGACCGGGAAACCTCGGGGCTGATAATTTATGCCAAATCTAAGAGCATTGAAAATAGGATGGCGGATGCTTTCAGGAATAGAGAAGTGGGCAAGAAATATATCGCTTTTGTGCACGGAAAATTGTCAAAGCCGCAAGGCACTATCAGTTCCAGTATCGAAGGTAAAAGCGCTCTTACAAAATACAGGGTTTTACAGGAAAAAAGCAATTACAGCGTAGTCGAGGTCTCTCCTGTTACCGGCAGGACCAATCAGGTCCGCATCCACTTTAAGAGCATCCAGCATCCTTTAGTGGGAGAGGATAAATTTGCTTTCCGTAAAGATTTTGCCTTGCGTTTTAAGCGCCTTTGTTTACACGCGCAAGAACTTGAATTTAGCCATCCGGTAACCCGAAAGCACCTTTGCCTGCGGGCGGATTTACCGGATGAGCTGAAGAAATTTTTGGATGAGCATGAATAATATTGCCGATTTAATCTTTATCTTTGGGGCAGAATACCTATACTTATTTGTAATTATTATTGCCGCTGTTTGGTTCTTTATCCAGCCTGGGCCCAGGAAGAAAGAAGTTCTAGTTATTGCCTGTATCTGCCTGCCGTTAATTTTTATCATTTTCGAGATTGCCGGCCGCCTTTATTATAATCCCCGGCCTTTTGTCGTAGGGCATTTTAAGCCTTTAGTTTATCATATTGCGGATAATGGTTTCCCGTCGCATCATACATTACTGGTTTCGGCTGTTTCGGCGATAATTTTTGTTTTTAGCCGGCGCGCGGGTTTTGCGTTGTGGATCCTGGCGTTATTTGCAGGTTTCTCCAGGGTATATGCCGGGGTGCACCATACGATCGATATTTTGGGGAGCATTTTAATTTCAATTATTCCGGTAACATTAGTTTATTTTCTTAGAGAACACCTGAAAAACCGGAAGTTAAAGATTTTTCAAGGGAGGGGAAAAGTTTGAGCATAATTGTTTTAGGCACAGTAGCGTTGGATAGCGTAAAAACTCCTTTTGGCAGGCGTAAGGAATTATTGGGAGGTTCGGCCGCGCATTTTTCCATGGCTGCCCGTCTTTTTACCAAGGTTAATCTGATCGCTATTGTAGGAAGCGATTTTCCAAAAAGGCATATTGCTTTTTTAAGAAGCAAGGGGCTTAACCTTAGCTCTCTGATTGTGGACAAAGGAAAGACCTTCCGCTGGGAAGGTGAATATAAGGGAGACCTGAATTCCGCACTGACCCTTAATACCGAATTAGGCGTGCTTTCGGTATTTAAACCGCAGGTCTCCGAAGAGCAGCGTAAAATAGAGAACATATTTTTAGCAAACGTTGACCCGGATATCCAGGAGCACCTGTTGCGTAAAATGCATTCTCCCGAATTAGTCGGTTTGGACAGCATGAACTATTGGATTAATACTAAGCGCAAAGAGCTGATTAAGCTGCTTAAGCACATCGATATTTATGTGGCTAATGACCAGGAAGCAAAAGATTTATCGGGAGAACATAACTTGATCAAGGCGGCGCATCGGCTGTGTTCTTTCGGCCCCAAGATGGCGCTGATTAAAAAAGGCGAGCACGGGGTTTTATTCTACGCCAAAGGCGGATTTATTTTTTCTCTTCCCGCGTACCCGGTTGAAAAAGTGATTGACCCTACCGGCGCCGGGGATACTTTTGCCGGAGGGTTTATGGGGTATCTGGCAAAAAAAGGCAGGATTAACTCTCTCAGAATAAAGAAAGCGCTGGCTTACGGGACAGTAGCAGCTTCTTTTAATGTTGAAGATTTTGGTTTGTATAGGACCAGTAAGCTTGCGCCCGGAGATTTACAAAGGCGCCTGATCAAATTTAAAGATTGTTTTTCATTTTAGGAGGACGATATTATGCTAGCAGATAATATTTTTAATGATTATAAGGAAGCAATGAAAGCCAGGGATACTTTAAAGAGTTCAGTTTTAAGTTTTTTGCGCGCGGAGATGCTTAATCAGGCAACTGCCAAGAAAAAAGATAAGCTTGATGACGCGGAAATCTTCGTTGTAATAAAAAAACAGATAAAACAGCGCCAGGATTCTATTGAGCAGTTTACCAAAGGCGGCAGGGTGGATGCGGCGGAAAAAGAGAAAAAAGAACTGGGGATTTTAAAAAGCTATTTACCTGAGGAAATGTCAGTTGAGCAGATTAAGGGCTTAATTGAAGAAGCGGTCCTCTCAACCGGCGCATGCGGCA
>JAHFFR010000016.1:0-1416 GCA_023247825.1 Candidatus Omnitrophota bacterium | reverse complement strand
GCGGCGGAAAAAGAGAAAAAAGAACTGGGGATTTTAAAAAGCTATTTACCTGAGGAAATGTCAGTTGAGCAGATTAAGGGCTTAATTGAAGAAGCGGTCCTCTCAACCGGCGCATGCGGCATGAAAGACATGGGTAAGTTAATGAAAGAACTGACCGGGAAAATAGCCGGAAAGGCTGACGGCAAGCTGGTCAGTGACTTGGTGAGGCAAAGGTTAAGCACCCCTTCCTAAAAAGAAAGCCCGCAATGTTTTCTTCGTTAAAAATCAGGCATTTTCGCATTTATTGGCTGGGCATGTTTGTGTCTTTGGTCGGCACATGGATACAAAGCGTGGCCCAGAGCTGGCTGGTGTTTCAGCTGACTAACTCTGCTTTTCTCCTGGGGGTAGTCGGCTTCTTAGGCTCAATACCTATATTTGTGTTTTCTTTATTCGGAGGCGTTCTGGCTGACCGGATAGATAAAAGAAACATCCTGATTTTTACCCAGACAGCTTTTATGCTTTTAGCTTTTTTACTGGCAGTATTGACCCAATTTAAAATTATTACCCCGCAGCAGATTATGCTTATCGCCTTGTTTAACGGGGTAATTATGGCATTCGACGCCCCGGCAAGGCAGTCGATAGTAGTGGAGTTGGTGGGCAAAGAGCATCTTTTTAATGCCATTACTTTAAATTCAGTAGCTTTTAACTCTTCACGGATTATCGGCCCGACGATCGCCGGTGTCCTGGTTTCGGTAATCGGGATGAGCGGATGTTTTTATTTAAACGGAATCAGTTTTCTGGCGGTAATTATCGCGCTCTTTTGCATCAGGCTTGGCAGAGGCGTAGAAAAAAATAAGAATTCCGCGCTAAAAGACCTCAAGGAAGGATTGATTTTTATCAGCCGCAATCGCCTTATCCTGGCTTTAATGAGCATGGTTGCGGCAATGAGCCTTTTTGGCATTTCTTATGTTATCCTTATGCCGGTCTTTGTTGAAAATGTGCTTGGCGTGGGCGTAAAGGGCCTGGGAGTATTAATGGCCAGTACCGGCCTCGGCGCCTTAATCGGTGCTTTGGGCCTAGCCCGCCTGGGTAATTTTAAATATAAGGGAAGGCTTTTAGTAGGAACGGCATTTCTATTTTCTATTTTTCTTATAGTTTTTTCATTATCTAAAAATTATCTTTTATCTATTTTTGCCCTGGTTTTTATAGGCTGCACAAGCGTTGTCCCGATTGCCCTGATTAATACCTTATTGCAAATCAATGTTCCGGATAGGTTTCGCGGCAGGGTAATGAGTATTTTTATGATTACCTTCGCCGGCATTATGCCTTTCGGAAACCTGATCTCAGGCTCCCTCGCGCAGGCCCTCGGAGTATCAACGGCTCTTTTTTCCTGCGGCATGGCATGCCTGGTATTATTTACCCTGATTAACTTTCTGT
>JAHFFR010000061.1 GCA_023247825.1 Candidatus Omnitrophota bacterium | reverse complement strand
TGTAAAAACAGAATTGAATTAAATAAGGGGCAAAACTTAGTCTGCGCTGATTGCTTAGATAAGATTGAAAAGAACCTGCCTCCTTTTTGCAGCGCCTGCGGCAGGCATTTAGATATTGAAAGTATCGGGAAAAATACCTGCAAGGGCTGCCAAAATACGAAATTTTATTTTGACCGGGCATTTAGCCCCTGCGTATATACGGGCTCAATAAAGAAATTAATCCATGAATTTAAATACGCAGGCCGTGACTATCTGGGAAAACCTTTAGGCTCAATTATGAATACATTTATCCGTGATTATAGCTTACCTATTCAGTACCTTGATTACATTGTCCCGGTTCCGCTGCACAAAAGCCGGTTAAGGGAAAGAGAATTTAATCAGGCCCAAATTTTAAGCCTTCAGGTGTCAAAAGAATTTAATAAAAAGGTCTTATCTAGCGCGCTTATCCGTAATAAACCGACCAAAACCCAGACTGAGCTTGGCTTTGAAGAACGCAGAGAAAATATGAAAGACAGTTTTCGGGTTGTAAAACCTGAGCGGGTTAAGGATGCAAATTTACTGCTTATCGACGATGTATTAACTACGGCAGCCACCTCAAATGAGGCGGCAAAAAGCTTAAAAAGCGCCGGCGCAAAAACCGTGATTCTTTTGACCCTGGCTAACTAGACATGAAAATCCTGCGCAATTATATCTTAAGGGAATTTACCGGGCCGCTCTTGTTGTGCCTGGGGGTTTTAACATTCCTTATGGTGCTAATCGGGAACTTAAAACGCATTGCCGAATTAGTAATCAATAAAGGAGTCGATATATTCAGCGTGATCCAGATTTTTATCTACCTTACCCCTTACATAGTTACCTATACCCTGCCGATATCAATACTTGTGGCAATATTGCTGGCCTTAGGCAGGTTGTCCGGAGACAACGAAGTAATCGCGATACGCGCAAGCGGTATAAACCTGTTCAAATTAATACTGCCCCTGTTAACTATCGGCCTTGCCTTAAGCCTTGCTTTGGCATTTTTCAACGACCAGGCCGCCTCATACGCGCATTTTGCCTACCGCAGGACATTGCAGGAAATGGGGATTAAAAATCCTACCGCGGCATTTGAAGAAGGGGTTTTTATTGACTCATTCAAAAAATACATCCTTTTTATTTATAATGTGGACCAGAAAAAGAACCGCCTGAACAACATCCGTATCTATGAGCCGCAGGGCGAAGACAAGCCCACGCGCACAATTGTGGCGAAATCCGGGGAATTCATCACTGTCCCCGGGAAAAGTGTCGTAAAATTAAAACTTATGGACGGAACAAGCGACGAACCTGACCCGGAGAACCCCACCAATTTCTACAAACTTAATTTCCGCACATACTTTATGGACCTTGATATGGCGCAAATGCAGGATAAAGTAGTGGATAAAAAATACAAAGAGATGACTATCCGTGAATTAAAGCAAGAGGCGGTAAAGCTTAAAAACGAAGGGATAAGCCCTGCCCCGCTGATTACCAAGATCCATGAAAAGCTGGCGCTGGCTTTTTCCTGCTTTGTGTTTATGCTCCTGGGGTCTTCATTGGGGATTATTACGCGCAGGCGTGAAAAATCCATTAATATCGGAATTGCCGTATTAATCATCGTCTGTTATTATCCGATGTATATCGGCTTTGTGGCGCTGGCAATGGAAGGCCATCTTCCGCCCGCCTTCGCTCTTTGGATGCCAAATATCATATTTGCAAGCATCGGAGGATATTTAACATATAAACTATGCGCATCTTAGACCGTTATATACTCAAATCAATCATCCTTATATTTTTTTCCTGTATTTTTGTTTTTTTATTCCTTTATATCGTTATCGACTTACTCTCCAATTTAGATGAAATATTAAAACATCGGGCCACGCTTATGCTTTTGGCGCGTTATTATTTATCATACCTGCCGATAATGTTCGTGCAGGTATCCCCTTTTGCCTGCCTCTTGAGCTCAGTTTATACCTTTGCTAAACTTAACCACAATAACGAGATTATTGCCATGCGTTCAAGCGGCCTAAGCATATTTGAGATTGCCAGGCCATCCCTGCTCTTTGGCCTGCTGATCAGCCTGTCGGTATTTTGGGTAAGCGACAGGTTTGTCCCCGCCTCATTAGCCGAAAATCAAAAGATTAAAACGCAGATAGAAGAAGGTTTCATAAAAGACAGGCCTAAAAAACAAGAAACAATCTTTAACCTCTCTATGTATGGCTTAAGAAACAGGTTATTTTTTATTAATAAGTTCTCACCCGCTGCCAAGACTATGGAAGGAATCACGATTTTAGAGCAGGATGAACATCAAAACCTGACTAAAAAAATTATTGCATCCAAAGGAATCTACCGGGATGGGCTATGGAGATTCTCCCAATGCATTACCTACAGTTTTGACCTTAACGGCCAGGTAATCGACGAGCCGATTTATCTTGAAGAAGAAATTATGAGCATACCGGAGACCCCTGAAAATTTCGCATCACTTAGGCAAAAACCCGAGATGATGAATATCCGCCAGATTGAAGATTACATCTGGAGGCTGTCTAAAAGCGGGGCAACCACTGTAATCAGGAATCTGAAGGTAGACCTTTACCAGCGATTTATCACTCCATTTACCAGTATAATAATTATACTTTTGGGAATCCCTTTTTCCCTTATGATGCGCAAACGCGCCACAGGAATGTCTGCTATCGGAGTCTCAATCATCGTCGGGTTCCTATATTATGTCTTAGATGCCGTATGCCTGGCTATAGGAAAATCCGGGCTGTTTATGCCTGCTTTGGCTGCCTCATTAAGCCACATAATTATTTTATCCGGAAGCCTTTATCTTATCGCGAAATTACCTTAATTATTTAATCAGGAAATGTAAATTCGGGGGATGCGGCTGCCTAAACCGCAGACAATCTCATAGGAAATTGTACCGGATAAATCCGCAAGTTCTTCGGCAGTAATTTTTTGCCTGCCTTGGCTACCGATCAAAACAACCTCATCGCCGATTTTCGGGCCTAGATTACCGGCATCAACCATAATCTGATCCATACAAATTCTTCCGCTGATCCGGAAACGCCTGCCTGCAATTAAAAGCGGGGCTAAATTGGAAAGGTTACGTGGATAACCATCGCCGTAACCGATAGGAAGAGTAACAATACGCGCTGGCCGTTTGGTTACATACGTGCGGCCGTAACTTACGCTATAGCCTGCCCCAACCTGCTTAATAAAAACAACGCGGGTCTTAAGGGCTAAAACCGGCTTTAAATTTACACCCAGGCTTTCCCTAGGATGCAGGCCATAAATTACCAGGCCCGGCCTGACCATTGTAAAATGGCTGTCTTTATAATCAATCAACCCGATACTATTAGCAGTATGCACCAAAGGGATAACTATACCGCTCTCCCTCAAGTTGCCGACCAGCTTTTCAAATAAATTAATCTGGCAAATCGTAAACTTGCGATCTATGTCCGCGGATGCGAAATGCGTAAAGATCCCCTCGATTATAATATTCTTGAATTTATGTATATCTTTAACCAGCTTAAACGCGCCATTATGCAAAACCCCGATCCTGCCCATTCCTGTGTCTACTTTAATGTGCAGGCGTATCGGCTTGCCTAAGGCCCCGGCTTTGGCATTAAGCGCCCAAGCCATCTGCCTGTCACAAATAGTAGGGGTAAGCCGGTAGGTAAAAAGCGGCTGGATGTCTTCTTTAAGAATAAGGCCGAGCAGCAAAATAGGGGTTTTTACGCCCGCCTTTCTTAATTTTATCCCCTCATCAATGGAGGCAACGCCCAGATAATCCACGCCGCAAGCAGATAATCTTTTAGAGACGGCGATTAAACCGTGGCCATAGGCATCTGCTTTTACGGTAACTAAAACTTTTACCTCACCGGGCAGAAGCGATTTGACCTCTCTAAAATTATGCTCCAGATTATTCAGGTTAACCTCGGCCCATGTAGGCCGGTAACCTATTTTGTCTTTATCTGGCATTCTTTAGGATATAAATAAACCGGTTTAATTGTTAAGGCGGAGCTAAATTGCTTCGCCTTTATTTTAGTAAGCGCCAACTCCATAAGATTATGCGTGCGAAGTTCCCAATAATCTTTATCCAAGACGGTTGCGCCTTTTATACCGGAGAGTATCTTATCCCGGTACAAAGCCGCAGCATCTCCTAAAATTACCGGCCTGGCGCGAAATTCTCCGACAAATTCATCTAAGCTTAAAAGCGAGTATTTACTTTTACGTTTTAAAATACCTCTTTCATATTTATAGGAGCTGCAATAGATAAGCCCTCTTCTGGCATCAAGCGCCGTAACAATCAGGCGGTCTTTTAATTCAACATTTTTGGCCAGAATATCTAACGAAGATATTCCAACAATAGGTTTATTTCTTACAACGCTTAATCCTTTTATTGTGGCCAGGCCAATACGCAAACCGGTGAAAGATCCCGGGCCTAAACCACAGGCAAAATAGCCGATATCCGCGAATTTTAAACCCGCGGCCTCGCTTACCCTTTGAATAGCCGGAGCCAGCAATGAAGAAAGCCCCCTGCCTACCTGAAGGCTGTATTCATAAAATTTCCCATCCGCATAAAGCCCAAGGCATAACTTTTTAGTAGAGGTGTCAATTGCTAATATCTTCATGGATTTTCTTCAGTAATTTCTTATGTTTTGCGCCCTTGGCGATAAATTTAAGCAGCCTTTTATTCCTGCCTCTGAAACATAGTTTAATCTTTAAAAATTCCTCTGGCAAGAGGAATTTTAACCGCTCGGGCCATTCAATTAAAGTTACGGCATCGGAGTAAAAATATTCCTGGTAATCTAAAGCAAAGATATCCTTGGGAGTTTTAATGCGGTAAAGGTCAAAGTGCTGCAACAGGTGCCTTCCTTTATGAATGCGCAATAAAACAAATGTCGGGCTGATTATATTATTTTTATTAATCCCTAACCCCTGGGCAATTCCTTTGGCCAGGACCGTCTTGCCCGCGCCAAGCTCTCCGGATAAAAGGATAATCTCCCCTCCGCAAAGATTGCGCGCAAGCTTTTTCCCTATTGCTAAAGTCTGGTTAACAGATCTTGATAATTTTTCCATACTAAAAATGTTCCCAACCTTTAAACTTTAACTTAGAATATTTGTTTTTATAATCAATTATCCTTAAGCCAAATGATTTAGGCATGATTTCACCGATAACCTTAAAGCTATATCTGGCGCTTTTAATTATCTTACTGGCCTGGACTCGTGACACGGTAAAAAGTAATTCAAATTCTTCTCCTGAACAAAGCGCATCTTGGGCGTTTTTTGCCTGCCTGCTTAGCGGTATAAGGCTTCCATATAATACTGCTCCCGCGCGGCTCTGCTCCAAGATATGCCCTAAATCCTGAATCAAGCCGTCAGAGACATCAATCATCGAGTTAATTTTAAAATTATCCGTTAAAAAACGCGCCTCTTTAAGCCGGGGAGTAAATTTAAAATGCTTGCCTTTAATCGAGCCGCCGAAACTACCGGTAACCATAATAATATCTCCTGCCTTTGCTCCGCTTCGCAGGCAAAGCTTGTCTTTTTCAACTTTTCCCAGCATGCTCACATCAATAACCAGCTTATCTGAAGCGCTGATATCCCCGCCGACAATATTGATCTTGAATTCCTTGGCTAAATCAAATAAGCCTTTTGCCAAAAGGTCAACTTGACGAACACGCATATTTTTGGGCAGGCCCAATGCTACGACCGCGTGCTTCGGGATACCTGCGCAGGCGGCAATATCGCTGATTGATACGGCCAAAGCTTTCCTGCCGACAAGTTTAAGACTATCGGTTTTGGCGAAATCCACTCCCTCAATTATCATATCGCAGGTGAACAGCTGGTAATTGTCATCATCCAGTTTTAAAACCGCGCAGTCATCGCCGCTGCCTTTGATAACCGATGAATCGTTTTTAATCTTCCCCTGAAACCTTTTAATCAATCCAAATTCACCAATATCTTTTAAACGCATTTATCTTTCTCCAAAAGTTTTCTTGATATTCTTGACATACGGCGGCCGGATAATCCCTTTATCCGTAATGATCCCGCTGATTAACTTATGCGGCGTAACATCAAAAGCAGGATTCAGCACCTTAGCGCAGACTGGCGCGGTATTCTTGCGTAATAAAATCTTGGCTACTTCGCATGCTTTACGCATTTCAATTTTAATACTGCGGCCGCTTTTAATCTTTAGATCAAAGGTGCTTTCGGGTG
>JAHFFR010000015.1:20667-28317 GCA_023247825.1 Candidatus Omnitrophota bacterium | reverse complement strand
CCGGGAAGCTTTGTCGCGCTTTATGTTTTATTAAATAAGCTGCATTTAAGAAATACCCCTATCGGTTATATTTTGTGCATGATTAACGTCGGGCTTTCTACGAGCATATTCTTGCTTAAAACATTTTTTGATAAGATGCCTAAAGAGCTCGAAGATGCTGCGCGTATTGATGGTTGTTCCAAAATGGGAATCTGGTGGCATGTAGCGTTGCCGCTAGCCAAGCCGGTTTTAGCGGTTGTGGTAGTATTCAATGTATTGAACGTCTGGAATGAATATATCCTGGCTTTGGTCATTTTTGATTCCCGCAAGTTTATGCCGCTGCAGGTGGCGTTACAGGTATTTCAAGGAGAATTTGTGACCAATTATCCTTTATTGATGGCAGGCCTTACTATTGCTGCTTTACCTATAATAATAGTGTACTTGTTGATGCAGAAGTATATTGTCAAGGAAATAACTAGCGGCGCGGTATTCGGATGAAGAATGTTTAGTATTGTTTATGCCAGGCATATTTGTTATAATACAGCCTTTATCGCCAGCGGTTTAATTAAAAAGGAGAGCAATTAATGGACCAAGCAGCCGGCCGGCCAAAGCACCATGTTACAGCCCCCAAAGACCGCATTTCTATTTTTCAAAAAACCATATACAGTATAGGCGCGTTTGCTAATACTGCTCAGGCCGCTTTCATCGGGCAGATGGTGATTGTTTTGAACCTCGGATTAGGGGTTAATCCGGCTTTAGTGGGTTTGGTAGGGGCCATTCCCCGGGTTATTGATGCTATATCAGATCCCATAACCGGTTACTTTTCCGATAATCTGCGCACCCGCTGGGGACGCCGAAAACCGGTTATATTATTTGGGGCTATTATCGGGGGTATTTGTTACGCTTTGATGTTCCAGCTGTATAAGGGCAATAGCGAAATTTTTTATTTCTGGTATTTTTTGATATTTCAAGTCCTCTTTTTTATCGGATTTACCTGTTTTTCCATCCCCTGGATCGCTTTAGGTTATGAAATGACACCGGACTATCATGAACGCACGCGCCTGCAGGCGGCCAGTAATGTTGTCGGCCAATTACCCTGGCTCATCGCTCCCTGGTGTTGGGCAATTATGCATAATCGGGCGTGGTTTACGGATATTGTTCAGGGAGGCAGGTTTCTTTCAATTATCATCGGAAGCATTGTCATAGGCTGCGGAATTTTGCCTGCAATCTTTAACAGGGAATACTTCCATAAATTACCAAAGCCGGATATCAGGGGCCCTTTGAATGTGACGAAAGACTTCTTTAAAGGGGCCTTTATCACGCTTAAATGTAAGCCGTTTGTCAAACTGTGCACGGCCACCTTATTAATCTTCGGCGGATTCATGCTTGCGTCCGCTTTTACCATCTATGTTGTTTTCTTCTATTGCTTCAAGAATGCCGGCGTGCTTGATAATGCTTATGGCGCCGGCGGCCAGCTGCTCGGCTGGTATGGAACGTTAAGCGCTATTTGTACGATGGGCGTTATCTACTTGACCACAAAGATATCCAGTAAAATCGGAAAGAGAAATACTTTTTTTATCACTATCCCTCTTTCAATCATCGGTTACGCGTTGAAATGGATAGGATATAATCCCGATCACCCTTATTTACTGCTCATTGCCGCGCCTTTTATTACGTTCGGCTTAGGATCGCTCTTTACCCTTATGGGTTCTATGGTTGCCGATGTCTGCGACTTTGACGAGCTTAAAACCGATACCCGCAGGGAAGGCATGTTTGGCGCTGTTTATTGGTGGATGGTAAAACTAGGGTTAGCGCTCGCATCGGTGGTCTCCGGGTTCCTGATTAACGCCACCGGTTTTCATCAGGAATTAGGCCTGGGCCAGTCAGCCGGGACATTATTATGGATGAGGATCTTTGATATCGGTATTCCCATCATAACTTCTATCGCCGCCATTTTCATCATTAAGACTTTTGAAATCTCGGAAGATAGTGCGTATGAGATCCGGGGCCAGGTTGAAAGACGCAGAGAAGAAAGACGAAAAGAGCAAATACGGGTAGAAGAAGAAAAGCGAAGGGGAGAAAGAAGGGATTAGTGCTGGGGGCGATGGTTGAATAATATGTTAAACACGAAATTCGGATTTCGAATTTTAGCGGTAATGATTTTTTTATACTCTAACCTTTTTGCTGCTCAGCCTGCTCCTGTTGTTGAGAAGCCCTCATCAGGCGAGCTTACAACCCGCGCCTGGACTGCCCACGGCAAACACGATATTGAGGCAACCAATAAATATACGCAGGAGTGCATTGATTTATATAAAAATCAAGCAGAAAAAGAACAGGCATCTTTAACTGCTCTTCCAAAAAATAAAAAAGAAATTGAGGCAGTGCAGGTATTAAATGATGTTGCCACTTGTTATTTTATTCAGGCAGAAAGTTCACTGCGTCAGGGAAAAATCGATGAGGCCAAAAAGATACTTCAGCTGATTATTGATAAGTATCCTTTTGCTCAAAGCTGGGATGCGCGCGGATGGTTCTGGTCGATAGAATTAGCCGCGCAACAAACCTTGAAAAAAATTGCATCCGGCACAATTGAAGTCGCGGTAAAGCCAAAAGTCAGCCAGCTGGTTACAAAATTAGCTTTGTTTGACTCAGGGAAGGAAGATATCGTTAATTACGAAAAATACGGCCGGTTTCAGGACATCGGGACAAAAGATTACAAATATATTATCACTGACCAGGAAGGTTTAATCAAGGCAGCCGGCGAAGGGGTTTATCCGAATAACAGCGCAGTAAGGCACGACCCGATTTTTAAAGAGGTAATCCGCCAGAAGCGGCTTGAGGGTGATGCCTGGGATTTCCTTTATTCGCCGGATATGCAGGCGGCATTTGTTAAATGGACAACCTCAAATGAGCCGCAGGGAATCAGGCTGTATGGTACGGCGCAGATTTTGGAGAAAGCCGGGTTTGTTACCCAGGCGATCAAGTGTTATTATTCGATCGTGGTGCATTTCCCGGGAAGTTACGGCTGGACATATTGGCATACTCCCTGGTATTTGGGCCAGGCGGCTATTGCAAAAATAAATTTTCTTCTCAGGCGTAATCCGCAATTAGGGTATAAACTGGAAGGCGCAAAGATTGATATCCTTAATGGTTTTGATAATGATATTTCAAATGATGCCGCGGTGGTTAATCCCGGAAAGTTTGTAAAAGTTGACATGGTGAATGAGGCGGCTAAGCTTAAGCCGGGTGTTGAGTCCGTGGGCATTAAAAAGAAGGCAGGCCGCGGTAAGGTACGTTTAGTGCAGTATAATAATGGCGACTGGCAGCTGCTGGCCGAGGATAAGCCGTATATCATCAAAGGGGTTACCTACGCTCCTACCAAGGTGGGGCAATCTCCGGATGAGGGCACGCTGAAGAACTGGATGGAAGAGGATGAAAATAAAAACAACAAGATCGACGGCCCGTATGATGCGTTTGTGGACAAGAACCGGAATAATCTTCAAGACCCTGATGAGCCGGCGATCGGAGATTTCAAGCTGATGCAGGAGATGGGCGTTAATACCATCCGCCTGTATCATCATCCTTTAAAGATAAATAAAGAGTTAATGCGCGATATGTTCAATACTTACGGCATCCGCGTGGTTATGGGGGATTTCCTGGGTAAATATGCCATCGGCTCAGGGGCCGGCTGGAACCCGGGTACCGATTATAATAATGAAGATCAGAAAAAGAAGATGATTGAATCGGTCAAGGGAATGGTCAATGAGTTTAAGGATGAGCCATATATTTTATTCTGGATCCTGGGCAACGAAAACGTTTACGGCTATGCCTGTAATGCCAATGAACAACCCGAAGCGTTTTTTAAATTTGCCAACGAAGTCGCCAAAATAATTAAATCAATTGATCCTGACCATCCGGTAGCCATATGCAGCGGAGATATTTTATTTTTAGATAAGTTCGGTAAGAATGCGCCGGATATAGATATCTTCGGCACTAATGCCTATCGCGGGGATTACGGGTTTGGGGCTTTGTGGAGGCAGGTTAAAGAACAAACAGGGAAACCGGCTTTTATTACAGAATTCGGTTGTCCGGCTTATGCCGAAGGAAAAAGCGTTGATGAATCCGAAGAGTTGCAGGCGCAATACCATCTTGGTTCCTGGGAAGATATTCAAAATAATATGGCATTTAATGGCGGCTCAGGCAATGCTTTAGGCGCGGTTATTTTTGAATGGCTTGATGAGTGGTGGAAAGCGTATGAGCCGGCGATACAGGACACCAAAGGGCTGTGGGCCGGGCCTTTTCCTGACGGATATATGCATGAAGAGTGGCTGGGCATATCCGGCCAGGGCGATGGAAAGCTAAGCCCGTTTTTGCGGCAACTGCGTAAAGTTTATTATATGTATCAGAAAAAATGGAAATAGAAAAAAGGAGGCAGGTATGAAGAAGCTATTAGTAGTGATGTTGGCTTTGAGTTTTTCAGTATTTGGTGCGTGTTTGTACGCAGCAGCTGAAGAAAAAGCCGCAGGCCCTAAGGAATTTGTGGTCTTTTTGGATAAGGCTGCCAAGGACAACCATTATATCCCTTCCGGCTGGCTTGGTGATTACGGCGATATCAAGATGAATGATCAGGCAGCGGATAATCCGCATAGCGGGACAACGAGCATTCAATTTGTTTACAGCGCCAAGAAATCGCAGAATCAGGGTTGGGCGGGAGTTTACTGGCAGAATCCGGCGAACAACTGGGGAAATAAAAAAGGCGGGTTTGACCTGACCGGTATGACCAAGCTTACTTTCTGGGCGCGCGGGGCAAAAGGCGGCGAAGTACTCCAGAAAGTGATGGTCGGCGGGATCAAGGGGACATACCCTGATAGCGTATTAGTTGAGATGGGCCCTATTGAATTGACCGATGCCTGGAAACAATATACGGTTAATTTAGTAGGCAAGGACCTTTCTTATATTAACGGTGGTTTTGGCTGGACTACCACCGCGGATTTAAACCCGGAGGGAGCTACCTTTTATATTGATGATATAAAGTTCGAAGCTGACCCGAATTTAAAACCCGAAAGCAAGAAACAGCAGGCTATGCCATTTTATATTTACGCGGATCGATCAACCGCAGTCAACCATTTTATCCCTAGCGGCTATATGGGTGATTACGGTGATATAAAATATGATGGCGCTTCAAAAGAGGATGCTTATTTAGGGGATACCTGCATTAAGATAATTTATAGCGGAAAAGCTGCTCAGGGCGCGCGCTGGGCAGGAATTTTTTGGCAGAATCCGGCGAACAACTGGGGCAGTATTGACGCAGGGTTTGACCTTTCCAAAGCCACCAAGCTTACTTTCTGGGCGCGCGGCGCAAAGGGCGGCGAGCGCATTGAAGAGTTTAAGGTTGGCGGTCTTATGGGAGAGTTTTCGGATTCAGATAGCGCAGCAATCGGCCCGGTTATCTTGAATAAAGAATGGACGCAATACACTATTGATTTAAAAGGCAAAGATATGTCATATATTATCGGCGGTTTTGCCTGGTCAGCCAATGCGGACAATAACCCTGAAGGCGCTACATTCTATTTGGATGAAATTAAGTTCGAATAAGAGTAATATAAATAATTGGCAATCTAAAACTGCAGGTTACAGGCATTTTTTGCTTGTAGCCTGTAGTTTTTTGTTCATATTTATTCTATCTGCCTGCCAACCCAAGCCGGGTATTTACATCCAGAAATTAAAAAATCAGCATTACAGGCTTATGGTGGGTGGCAAACCGTATATTGTAAAAGGAGTTTGTTATAACCCAATTCCCATCGGCTCAAATCACGAATATGATTGGTGGAGCGATCCAAGCAAGCCATGGATTGTTGACGGCAAGCTGATGAAGGAGATGGGGGTTAATACTATCCGTCTTTATCAATCACATGATAACCCGGACGAGGTCAGGCAGGTAATCCGGGATTTATATAATTTATACGGGATCCGGACTTTTCTTGGTGACTGGCTTGGATTTTGGGAATATCCCTGCCCTTTTTACGGGGATAAAAAATTTCAGGATAAAGTAAAGAAACAGGTATTAGAGATGGTCAGCCTCTATCGCGAGGAGCCGGGGATAGTTGGATGGATTTTGGGGAATGAAAATAATTATTCCTGCCTTGGCCACGTAAATCCATGGTCAAGCCCGGAGGTAGATAGCGAACCGGATCCGCAGAAACAAAAAAAGATGCGCGCGCAAATCTATTATTCTTTTGTAAATGATATTTCTAAAGAGATACATAAAATAGACCCTCGCCATCTTGTAGGCCTTGGTAACGGGGAGTTGGTAGGATTGGATTCTGCCAACAAGTTTTGCCAGGATGTTGATTTTGTCGCCTGCATAATTTACCGCGGGAGAACCTTTGGCAACCTTTTTAAATCTTTAAGAATGACATTCGATAAACCAGTACTTCTAGCGGAATTCGGCGCGGATTGTTATGACGCCTATTTAAAAAAAGAGGATCAGGACATGCAGGCATTTTTCCTGCAGTCGCAGTGGAGCCAGATTTATGAAAATCTGGCCGATAATAAGGCGGGTGAAGGAAATTGCCTGGGCGGCACAGTCTTTGAATGGACTGATGAATGGTGGAAACACAACCCCGATAATCCGGAAGGCTGGAAAGTACACGATACTGAAAGCGGCTGGTCCAATGGAAGTTATTATTTTGATATCCGCGCGGAAAAAGGCATGAATATGAATGAAGAGTGGTTTGGTATTGTCGCTTTGGGGCATGAGTTAGGGAACGCCGCGCCTGCCGGCGGACAGGATATGAATAAACGCATACCGCGTAAGGCCTATTATGTTATACGTGAGTTTTGGAAAAATCCGGTAGCAAAAAAAGCGCGCGGCAAGAAAAATTAGGCGTGTCATTGCGAGGAGCGTAGCGACGAAGCAATCTTTAATTTTAATAGGGACAGCGACTATTTTTTTAAAAATAGTCGCTGTCCCTACTTAACCGGGGGATACAATATGCCAGTATTTTTAAGGTCTGCGGTATTATTTTTAAGTTTGATCTTATTGCCGTCTTCTGTTTTTTCTTCTGCGCCATCTACCTGCGCGGGTATTGAAGAACTGAAATCAAAGTATTTTACGCTCAATCAATACAATGAATTCATTGACGCGCTTGCCAATTTTAAGGATAAGGATAAATCTATCCAGCCCTGCCTCGCTTATTACAAAGCCCTTGGCCGTTATCAGCAGCTTAAGTACCTGGAAGCCAAGCAATCCTGGGATGATTATTTTGCCAACGGCAACACCTACCGCGACCAGATAGTGGAGAATACAAAGAAGGTTATTGATCAGGCTGCCTCAAGCGATCCTTTAAAGCTAAAGAGCATGCTTTTGGTTTGGCAGTTTCACCGTGACCAGCAGGATGCATTTAGCGAGGCTGCCTTAGTTGATTTAGTGGCAGAATTAAATGTTTATGCAAAGGAAACAAATGACCTCCAGCTGATTAAG
The DNA here is from genome assembly GCA_023247825.1 of Candidatus Omnitrophota bacterium. GTDB lineage: Bacteria > Omnitrophota > Gorgyraeia > Gygaellales > Profunditerraquicolaceae > UBA6249. The sequence goes on along the minus strand of JAHFFR010000015.1, from coordinate 20,858 downwards.
GATACTGCGGATAAATTTTTAGCTTATGAAGAAAAGGCAAATGCCCGCCTGGCCTATAAACTTTATGTGGATAAACTTGTTGCAAGCCAGACAGAGCCGCAGTTAAAAAAAGCAGCAGCCGGTTTCTATAAAGAAGGTAACCTGGAATTAGCCCAGGGCATTTATGATGTTTATATAGAGAAGATTTCAAA
>JAHFFR010000015.1:0-20567 GCA_023247825.1 Candidatus Omnitrophota bacterium | reverse complement strand
TTGCGCGCCTTTAATTTAGAGAAGCTTACCAGTTATAAGAAAGCAGAAGGGCTTTACCTGCAGTTAATCCAGCTTTACCCGGATACCAAGTATTATGATGAAGCTGTTTATAAAATTGCCATGATTAATGCGTATGCCTGCCTGCCGGACAGGCAGGCTTTGGCAAACCTAGACAAGGCAAGAAAATATTTCGGGATACTTACTGCCAAGAGCGTGTTTAGCCCTCAGGTTATCTCCAGCTTCTACCAATTGGGCCTTCTTGCGCAATGGGGAGGAGATTTCACCGGCGCCAAAGAGTATTACAACCTGTTAATAAAAAATTCCCGGGATAATTATGCTTCGGTAACAGCGCAAGCCAAAGACAGGCTTAAGGAAATAGAGGAGAATAAGCAGTTAAGCTATAACTTGAAAACCTTCCTCGACCTGTCCTTAAAAAATGATTCCGCGCTTGTTGAGACGGGTAAGCTCGAATTAAAAGTTTCTAACTATGTATTGGAGAAAAATCAGAAGTTTACAGTTTCTTCTTCGGTAAACATGCCGCAGAGCGGATGTAACCAGGTCCAGTTGCAGTATCTATGGAGCGGCGACTTGGGCGGCGCCAGCCCCGAGGCAGGGGAAGATAATTTTCAAGGCGTTTATCCTGATGCCGGCACAAAAACGGTGAATATAATTGTAATTTCACCGGCTGGAGCCATAGACCGCTCATTCATAATGCTGGATGTTTATTAATTCCTGAAAATACTTGACTTAAGCCCTCTTTAGTAGTATAAATAATACGAATATTTAATCCTGCTTCAAATAAAAATAAATTTATCTTATGCACCTTTTAGATTTGCAAAAAGAAGCCTTTAGCGAAAAAGAAAAACGCAATATTGAAATACTCGGTATCCTTAGAAAACGGGGGCCGATAAGCCGTCCGGATATTTCGCAGGAGATGGGAATAAACATAGTAAGCATCTCCAATTATATCGATGGCTTTATCAAAAGCAACCTGGTTTATGAAAAGGAGCTTGATGTATCTGAGGGCGGCAGGCGCCCTGTATTATTGGATTTAAATCCGCGCGCGGGATACGCTATCGGCGTAGGATTGAACCTGATGAATATGGTCGGCCTGCTCGTTGATTTAAACGGCAATATTATTACTAAAACTCAAATTGCCCGCCCTGCGCCGTCGGTAAGAGAAGTTTCCGAATGCCTTCTTGAAATTGTGCGTGAAATCTTAAGGCGCTCCAAGGGTTACGTTGAAAATATAAAAGGTATTGGCGTGGGGGTCGCCGGCTTAATAAATAAAAAAGACGGCTCAATCCATTGGCCGCAAAAAATGGATCATTATTATACCTATGCTTCGGTGGATCTTCCATTAAAGGGGTTATTGGAGAAAGAATTTAATCTCCCGGCCTTAATTGAAAATGACGCGACCAGCGCGTGTTTCGGCGAGCATTGGCTTGGTTTAGAAGGTTACAAAAATGTCCTTTATATGTTTTCCGGGGTCGGCTGCGGGATAATGATCAACGGGGAGCTTTACCGCGGCTCCCAGGGGTATGCCGGCGAGGTCAGTGTTTATAACTATAAAGAGCAGGATCAATTCAACTGCGTAGCAGGTAGCCCTTGTTTTATTAAGCGCTGGGATGTGGATTTGGGCATTGTCGATGAGTTAAAAACGCTCCTTGCCCGCGAAAAAGATAAGCCGCAAGGCAATGGTTTGGCTTCCGATAGCCAAAGCCATAAGGCAGCTGAATTTTTCCGGGCCGGCTCAACCAATATGGAGAGCCTCGATTTAAAAAGTATTTTTAACGCCGCCCGCCTGAAGAATGAATTAGCTTTGGAGGTTTTAGAGAGTGCGGCAAAAAGATTAGGAATTAAAATCGCTTATTTAGTTAACCTGCTTAATCCGCAGGTAGTAGTTATCGGCGGAGGTTTTGAAGAATCAGGCGAAGAGTTTTTAGCTAAGGTAAGAAGCACGGTTGTTGAGTGGGCTTTTCGCGAAGTCACAAGCGAGCTGAAAATAGTTTATTCTCAATTAAGGGAAAACGCCGTAGCCGTAGGCGCGGCGAGTCTGGTTTTAGAAAGAGTATTCGCCCAATTATAAGGGGGGATTATGGATCAAAAGATGAAATTTATTATCATCGGCCTGGTAGGTTTTTCTGCTATATGCCTTTTTCTTTTTTTTCAGGCAACCAGCCAGCAGCAGGTCCTGCTTAGGGAAACTACTGACCTGAAGGCTGAGAATGCGACTCTCCTTAATAAAATTAATCAGCTTGAAAATGATTTAAAACAAAACCAGGGCAGAACAGAGTCCCTTAGGGCGGAAAGAGATAAGGTTACCCAGGAGCTTAGAGATTTACAGGGCAAGTTTGACCAGCTGAGTAAAGCCAGGGATGAATTAATCCGGGAGAAAAATGATAATTTAGCAATTCAAGACAGCTTTAAAACAGCCAAGTCTGAAAATGATGCCCTTAACCTCAAGTTAAAGGACTTAAACAGCCGTAAAGAAGTTTTAGATAAAAAGGTCCAGTCCCTTGAGGAAGAAAAATCTACGATGGAGAAACGTTTAAATGAAATGGAGGCAATGTTTGCCGATAAAGCTGCCCTGATCGATTCTCTTAAAAATGAATTAGATGCGGTAAAAAGCAGCAAGCCCGAGGCTGCCTTAGAAAAGAAAGGGGAGTCGGTGGTGGAGTTGCCGGCAATAGTAGTGCGCTCTACTTCGCCTTCTGCCGGAAAAATCCTGGCAGTAAATACGGAGAGTAATTTTGTGGTTATAAATTTGGGTATTTCCTCAGGCGTTAAAGTCGGCGATGAGTTCAATGTCTTACGCTCAGGAAAATCTATTGGGTCTATAGTGGTAATTCAGGCTAGAGACAATATTTCCGCCTGTGACATTAAAAAAGTAAGCACCGCGTTAAAAGCCGACGATAACATTGGGTAGTTTGTCTTTATAATGACACGTATTAAAAAAGCTCACCCTAAGAACATCTCTATTGTGGATGTTGCCCGCGCAAGCGGAGTATCCATCACTACTGTTTCCCGGGTTATCAATAAAATCGGAACGGTAAAAGAATCCAACCGCATAAAAGTAGCCAGCGCAATCAAAGATTTAAAATTCCAGCCTTCTATTTTTGCCCAGCGCCTTGCAACCGGAAGAAGTAATGTTGTTGCCTTGGTTATTCCGCGTTATGAAGGCGTATTTTATTCATTTTACGCCTTGGAGCTTATTCGCGGCGTCGGGACAATGTGCGAAGTCCTGAAACTGGATTTACTCCTGCACCTGACTGACGCGCGCACGCCGTTATCTTTGCGCGGGGTAGGCGGGATAATCTTTTCTGATATTATCGGAAACCGCGTGCAGCTTGAGGATAGCCTGGCAAAAGGAATACCGAGCGTAGTTATCAATTATTACGTGGATGACCTGGATGTTTCATGCATTGCCATAGATAATGCCGGGGGCGCAGAAAGCGCGGTTAATTATTTGATTGAGCTGGGGCATAAAAAAATAGCCCATATTACAGGCGACATAATGACTCAGGCGGCGGCAAAACGCCTGGAGGGTTATAAAAGGGCGCTTGAGAAAAATAACATTAAGCTAAGAAATGATTATATATTTGAAACTGATTATTCCCGCGGGCAAGCCCGGAGCGCGGCCGAGAGGTTAATCAAGTCAGCCGATCCTGCGACCGCGGTATTTGTTGCCTCCGATGCTATGGCCCTTGAGGTAATGGCAGTGGCCCGCGAACTGGGCAAGAATATTCCCGACGATTTATCAATTATTGGTTTTGATGATAATCCTTCGGGGCTATATGGCCCGGTCGGGCTTACTACGGTACGCCAGCCTTTAATTCGCATGGCAGAAGAAAGTGTCAAAGAATTGAACCGCCTGATTAGTTTAAAGTCCGCCACCAACCGTGGCGGATCCGCCATGGTTTCTGGCGGAAAAAACGCGCCAAGAAAGATTCTGCTTCCCGCAGAATTAGTTATCCGGGAGTCCTGTAAGCCATTTTCCGGCGGATAAGCTCTTACTACAATCAGTAGTATATTGTACTAAATGTTTACACCATATCTTGTAAATTTATTTATTGACAAGGCGCGGGTCTTTTGTTATATTGCTTGCGTAATTTCTAATTAACCTTCCTATTATTCGAGGTGGAAAATGGAATTAAAATTAACCCCCAACGCAATTAAGGTCCTTGAACGCAGGTATCTGCGTAAAGATCAGGAAGGCTCGCTTATCGAGACTCCTGAGCAGATGTTTGTCCGTGTTGCTTGCGCCATCGCCTCTGCCGATATTCAATATGGGGCGACCGGGCAGGAAGTAAAGAAATTAGAGGATTCATTTTTTAAGATAATGGCCAATTTAGAGTTCCTTCCGAATTCCCCCTGCCTGATGAACGCGGGAAAAGAATTGGGCCAGCTCTCCGCGTGTTTTACCCTCCCGATAGAAGATTCTATGGAATCAATTTTTGAAACTTTAAAAACTACCAGCCTTATTCATAAATCCGGCGGCGGCACAGGATTTAATTTTTCGCGCCTTCGCCCGAAAAACGCAGTTGTTAAAACCACCGGCGGAGTGGCCTCGGGCCCGATTTCATTTATGCGCGTTTATGACGCGGCTACTGAAGCGGTCAAGCAGGGAGGTACTCGGCGCGGCGCCAACATGGGGATCTTGCGCGTGGACCATCCGGATATTATGGAGTTTATTGCCTGCAAAGAAAATAACAATCATATTACTAATTTTAATATTTCCGTCGCGATTACCGATGAGTTTATGCAAAAGTTAGCCAACGCCCAAGATTATGATTTAATTGACCCGCATACGCAGAAACCGGTGCAGAAAATTAACAGTAAAACGGTTTTTGATTTAATCGTAAAGCAGGCGCATAAAAACGGCGAGCCGGGAATTATTTTTATTGACCGGATTAATCAATATAATCCCACTCCGAAGCTAGGCAAGATTGAAAGCACAAACCCTTGCGGAGAGCAGCCGCTTTTGCCTTATGAGAGCTGTGATTTAGGTTCGATAAACCTGGACCAGATGTGCAGGCAGGCAGGGATGCGCTGTGAAATCAACTGGGACAGGCTAAAAGAAGTAACCGGCCTGGCAGTGCATTTCCTGGATAATCTAATTGATGTAAATAAATTTCCGCTTCCGGAAATCGAGAAGGCAACCAAGGCTACCCGTAAAATAGGGCTGGGTGTGATGGGCTGGGCAAGTTTATTAATCCGCCTTAATATTCCTTATAATAGCGAAGAGGCAGTGGCCCTGGCGGAGAAAGCAATGTCATTTATTTTAGACGCGGCAAATAAAAAATCTCTTGAGTTGGGTAAAACTAAAGGCGTGTTCCCGGCTTTTAAGGGAAGTATCTATGATAAAAAAGATGGTTCAACCCGGATGCGCAATGCTACGCTGACAACGATTGCCCCCACAGGGACAATCAGCATTATTGCCGGCCCCTGCTCCTCGGGGATTGAACCTTTGTTCGCCCTGTCTTATTACCGCAATGTAATGGATAATGACAAGCTGGTGGAAGTAGAACCGTTATTTGAGCAGGTTGCGCGCCAAAGAGGTTTTTACAGTTTTAAGCTTATGGAAAAAATTGCCGAGAGCGCTTCGATAAAGGATATTAAAGAAATCCCCGAAGATGTGCGCAGGATTTTTGTAACAAGCCATGATATTGCCCCGGAGTGGCATGTACGCATGCAGGCAGCCTTCCAGAAATATGTGCATAACGCAACGAGTAAGACGGTCAATTTCCCTCATGAAGCGACTATTGAGGAAGTCCGCAAAGCTTATATTATGGCATTTGATTTAAATTGTAAGGGCATAACTATTTACCGCGACAGGAGCCGGGAGGAGCAGGTATTAAATGTAGGTAAGCCTAAAGAAAACAAAGAGGTTAAAACTGCTTACGAAATTAAAAAAGAAATTGCGCCGCGGCCAAGGCCCGAAGTAATTATCGGGACAACTACCAAGGTCTCGACGGGATGCGGCAATCTTTATGTGACCATAAATATCGATGAAGACGGCAAGCCCTTTGAATTATTTACCCAGATGGGCAAGGCCGGCGGCTGCGCGGCGAGCCAGCTTGAGGCAACCGGGCGCCTTGTTTCTTTGGCCTTTCGCGCGAACATCGAAGTAAAATCTATTATTGAGCAATTGCGTAATATCCGCTGCCCGTCTCCTTCATGGGAAAAGGGCCAGAGGATATTTTCTTGCGCTGATGCTATTGCCCGCGTTATCGAGCGCAGGCTTGTAAATGCCCAGCCGGCAATGGTTGCCTCAGAATCAGTGGCTATTCCGATGAAGCATTCGCACGACGATCAGATACAGATTTCGGATTTAGAGGAACAGATAAACATCGTCGGAATGTGCCCTGATTGCGGAGGCACCCTGCGCCATGAGGAAGGCTGCGTTAAGTGCCAAGGCTGCGGTTACTCCAAGTGTTAAATTAGGGACAGCGACTATTTTTTATCGGGTCAATTGCTTAAAAAATAGTCGCTGTCCCTAATTATCTCTAGTTTTTTCCCATGGATAATTTTGATGTGATTATTATCGGTGCCGGCCATGCCGGCATCGAGGCAGGCATGGCGTGCGCCCGCATGGGCTCAAACACCCTTATGCTTACCCTGGATATTAATTCCATAGGCAAGATGAGCTGCAATCCGGCAATCGGCGGAGTAGGCAAGGGCCAGCTGGTAAAAGAGATTGATGCCTTAGGCGGTGTTATGGCGCGCGCGGCTGACGCCTGTGCCATACAATTCCGCATTCTTAATTCTTCTAAAGGCGCAGCAGTGCAATCATCGCGGGCGCAGATTGATATGCATAAATACAGCCGTTATATGCGCAAGCTGACTTTTCGCCAAAAAAATTTAACAGTAAAAGAGGCAGAGGCGAAGAAGCTAATAGCTGAAGATGGCAGGGTTTTAGGAGTTGTTACAGATAAAGAAGAAATCCACTCCAAATGCGTAGTAATATGTCCGGGAACATTTTTAGACGGCCTGATCCATATCGGCCTGAAACATTTTAGCGGCGGAAGAATTAATGAGCGTGCCTCTATCGGCCTGGCGGATAACCTAAAAAGTTTAGGTTTTAACACCCTGCGTTTTAAGACCGGAACCTGCCCGCGCCTTGACAAAAATACGATTGATTTTTCTAATCTCATCAGGCAGGAGGGGGATGCGGCCCCTAAGCCGTTTTCATTTTCAACGGTCCGTATAAAACAAAAACAAGTTTGCTGCCATATTACTTATACCAACAAAAACACCCATGAAATAATCCGCGCCAACCTTGACCGTTCCCCGCTTTATGCCGGTATAATTAAAGCCACCGGGGTCAGGTATTGCCCGTCAATTGAAGATAAAATTGTTAAATTTGCGGATAAAGCTCGGCATCAGGTATTCCTTGAGCCGGAAGGCTTAGGGGTAGATGAAATTTATCCTAACGGCATATCCACCAGCCTGCCGGAAGACTCGCAGCTTAAAGCAATACACTCGATTGCCGGCTTGGAAGAAGCTAAGGTTATCCGCTTCGGTTATGGCATTGAGCATGTTGTAGTTGAGCCAACCCAGCTTTATCCAACTCTGGAGACAAAACTGGTTAAGAATTTATTTTTAGCCGGCCAGATTAACGGCACAACGGGTTATGAAGAAGCGGCTGCTCAAGGGTTGGTTGCCGGAATTAATGCCGCGTTTTGTATAAAAAATAAGGCGCCGCTTGTTTTGGATAGGGCAACTAGCTATATCGGAGTATTAATCGATGATTTAATTACCAAAGGAACGCTTGAGCCATACCGCATGTTTACCTCTCGCGTTGAATACCGGCTGATTATCCGTGAAGATAATGCGGACCTGCGTTTGGCAAAAATTGGTTTTGATTTGGGATTAGTAAAGGAAAACAGCTATCGTAAAACAAAGAAAAAGGCAGGCGGCATTAAGGATGGCTTGGCTTTTTTAAGAAAAACACGGATTAATTATGAGCCTTCTAACAAATTGTTAACTTTAGAGAAACTATTGAAACGGCCGCAGATAAGAATTGAAGATTTAAGAAAGATACATAAACTGCCGCCCGCGGTACCTGAATCCGCTTGGCAGCAGGTTGAGATTGGGGTAAAATATGCCGGATTCATCCAGAGGCAGCTTAAAGATGTAGAGCGGTTTGAGCACCTGGAGAAAATCAAGCTGCCGGGCGACTTTGATTATAGCTGTTTATCCGGGATATCGAAGGAGATAAGGGAGAAATTGGCTAAATTTAAACCGCTTAACCTGGGCCAGGCTTCGCGCATCTCAGGAGTAACGCCTGCGGCAATATCCCTTTTAATGGTTTATCTAAGAAAGGCGCATGGATAAAGCTAAGGATTATTCAGCTTTAAAAAAATTCTGCCTTAAGGAAGGCATAGATCTTTTTGGCGTTGCCGATATAAGCCAGATAAGGGATGAATTTAAAATCGCGCCAAAGGTTTCGCAGGGTTTTGATAAAGCTATCTGCCTGGGAGTCATGCTTTCAGGCGCAGTGCTCTCCGAGATAGATATTGTGCCTACCAGATTGTATTTCCATCATTACAAAATAGTGAACTCTTTTTTAGACCACATAGCTTTAAGGCTCTCTAATATAATTCAGAAAAAAGGTTTTTTGGCACTGGCGGTCCCGGCAACCCAAATCATTGATTGGGGAAAAAATATCGGGCATCTTTCGCATAGAAAATTAGGGGTTTTGGCCGGCTTAGGATGGATTGGCAGGAATAATCTTCTGGTAAACGAAAAACTGGGCAGCCAATTCCGCCTGGTTTCAGTATTAACCAATATGCCGTTAAAAATAAACAGCCCTTGCGAAAAAGGTTGTGGGGAATGCAGGCTTTGTGTTAAGATATGCCCGGCAGGAGCAATCCAGGAAACTCCCGCGGATTTTAGCCATATCAAATGCTTTGAGAAACTTAAGGGTTTTCAATCGCAGCGCCAGGTTGAACAGTTTGTCTGCGGCGTATGCGTGAATGCCTGCCGGGGAAATAAAAAATGAAAGAAAAAATATTAATTATTGAAGACGAAAAAGATATTATCAAAATGCTCGAATATAATCTTAAGAAAGAAGGTTTCAGGGTTGTTGATGCCAGGGATGGGGAGGATGCCCTGGATCTGGCTAGCCGCGAGCACCCGGATCTTATCCTGCTGGACTTAATGCTTCCGGGAATGGATGGCCTTGAGGTATGCAGAGCCCTGAAAAAGGAAAGTAAAACCGGCTCTATACCGGTAATTATGCTTACGGCTAAAAGCCAGGAATCGGATAAAGTGGTGGGTTTGGAACTGGGCGCTGATGATTATGTTATCAAGCCGTTTAGCTTGCGCGAGTTGGTTGCCCGGATAAAGGCGGTCTTACGCAGGGCAACTGAGAAGGAGAAGCCTCCTGAAATATTTCAAGCCGGCGATTTAAAAATAGATTTTGCCAGGATATCCGTAACGGTTAAAGATAAGCCGGTTGAATTAACCGCCAAAGAGTTTGAGCTTTTAAAAACCCTGCTTAAAGCTAAAGGCAGGGTTTTATCGCGGGATCATTTATTGGATACGATCTGGGGTTTTGACCACGCTATGGAGATCCAGACGCGCACGGTGGATGTGCATATCCGTACCTTGCGCAAGAAACTTAAAAACGCAGCCAAATATATCATAACCGTAAAAAATTACGGTTATCGCTTTGAAATAGAGGAATAAAAATTGTTTAATTTGCGCCTGAAAAATAGGATCGCCGAGTTAAATTCCGAACTGGAAACATTCAAGAGGCGGATTAATATCCTGGAGCAGGAGAATAACCGCATTCGCGCCATATTAAACAGTATGGTTGAAGGAGTAATTGCGGTGGATAAAGACACACGAATCTTATCGCTCAATCCTACGGCGCAGAGTATTTTCAACATTTCTCAAGAGGATGCCTTAAGCAAGATTTTTTTGGAAGTGTTTCCCAATAATGATATTGCCGAAGTTATCACTCAGGTTTTAAACAGGGGGGAGCTTGTTTCGAAGGAATTGGCTCTTGTTTGGCCGGTACAAAAAGTATTCCAGGTAAACGCATCTCCTATTTTTGAATCCGCAAAAATTAGCGGCTGCCTTTTGGTTATCCACGATATCACCGAGATGAGGCGCTTGGAGACCATGCGCCGCGATTTTGTCGCCAATGTTTCGCATGAATTAAAGACTCCGCTTACCTCGATAAAAGGGTTTGTCGAGACTCTCCTGGAGGGTGCCCTTGATGATAGAGAGAATAGCATTAATTTCTTAAAAATAATCAATAACCACGCGGATAGATTGAATACTTTGATTAATGACCTGCTTGACCTTTCGCATATTGAGTCAAAAGAGATTATTCTAAAAAAAGATAAATTTAATTTTGCCGGGCTGGTCAATGAGGTTATGCTGGGGTTTAAATCAGAGGCAAAGAAAAAAGAAATAGAAATTAGTTATGAGTTGCCGCAAGGCTTAGAAATTATTGCCGACAAAAGCAAGATTGAACAAGTCCTCACTAATCTTGTCAATAACGCCATTAAATACAATAAGGAAAAAGGTTTTGTGCGTATTTATTCCGAACAGCTTGCGGGTAAAGTAAGGGTTGTTGTAGAGGATTCCGGTTCAGGCATACCCGCAAAAGATATCCCCCGTATCTTTGAACGTTTCTACCGCGTGGATAAAGCGCGTTCGCGCCAGCTCGGAGGCACAGGCCTTGGGCTTTCTATCGTCAAGCATATCGTTGAACTTCACTCCGGTTCTGTCGGTGTCGAAAGCACCGAAGGCCTGGGCTCCAAATTCTGGTTTACCATTCCCCGGTAACAAACTCCAGCTTTTCTAATTTTACCTAAACTTTACTTCCCCTTGAAACAGATTTAATCCCTCTGTTTTATACTTAAGCCATGGTTAATAATAAGAAAGGAGGGGTGGCGTTGGTTCAATTATGAAAATGCTCAGTTTTATCGAATTGAAATGGCATAAGAAAAATGATAGTATAACTAAAAGGAGAAGAAAATGAAGAAAATGAAGACAATAGGTTTATCGATTATAGCTTTAGTTTTAATTTTTACAGCAAATGCCTATGCTTATAATGATGGGGATTTCCAGGTCTGGAACACCGATACCGAAGAATTCAAGATAAACAAAGATGCGAAAATGGTTGTTGAAGAGGAATTTCGCTGGGGAGGCAGCGCAAAAGATTTTTATTATCAGCACTATGATCTGGGGTTTTTCTATAACCTGCAGAAATATTTAAATGTCGGCGCAGGTTACCGCCATGTGCTTTCCAAGCCTAAGGATAAGTTTTTGGTAGAAAATGAGCCCTATGTCACCGCTACATTATTGTGGGATATCTCGGGATTTAAATTCGATGACCGCTCCCGTTTGGAATATAACCATTTTGACTACAAGGATGATACCTGGACATATCGCAATAAATTCACAGTTAAGTCCCCGTGGAAGTTTACCAAGCTTGAAATTCAGCCGTATGTATCGGATGAAATTTTTATCCTTTTTGACGACGGCCAAAGATTAAATAAGAACAGGGCTACTGCCGGTTTAGGCATGGATATTACCAGGAATTTAAAAGGCGAGATTTATTATATGTTGCAGAGTTCAAAAAGCCGGAAGTGGACAGAGGCGAATGTATTGGGAACCAAGCTAAAGCTGGCTTTCTAGATTTTACACAGATTTAACATCATTTTAGTTTATTATAATATATAATAATACAAACAATGCGGAGGGATAAAATGTTTAAAAAAGGCCTAATTGCTTTGACTGTACTTATGTTTACGGTTTCGGCGTTCGCCGGAGGCGGCAAAAATTCGATCCAGATTAAAGGTTCGGATACCATGGTCAATCTGGCTCAAGCCTGGGCAGAGAAGTATATGCAGGAAAATCCCGGGGATTTCGTGGCAGTAACCGGCGGAGGCTCCGGAACCGGGTTATCCAGCCTAATCAGCGCAACCTGCGATATTGCCATGAGCTCAAGAAATATTAAGGATAAAGAAATTACTTTAGCAAAACAAAAAGGGATTAATCCTTCTGAAATCAAAGTTGCTCTGGATGGTTTGGCGGTAGTGGTTAATCCGGCTAATCCGGTGAGTAAGCTTACCTTGGATCAATTGGCGGGAATTTTTACAGGTTCGATTTCTAATTGGAAAGAGGTAGGAGGCAAGGACGAAAAGATAATTATTTTATCGCGCGAGGTTAATTCCGGCACACACGTTTATTTTAAAGAGCATGTATTAAGAAAAGGTAAGGCCGATGGCAAGGAGGAGTTTGCTCCCGGAGCCCTTTTATTATCTTCTTCGCAGGCAATTGCTGATGAAGTGGCTGGAAATTCCTCCGCGGTAGGTTATTATGGTATGGGGTATATTTCGAATAAACAAAAGGCTATCAGCGTAGCTAAAGATGATAAGCCAGAGGGCTATGGTTTGGCCTCCAGCAGCCAAAGCCATAAGCCAGAGTATATTAATCCGGCCATAGACAATGTGTTAAGCGGTAAATATCCCATATCCCGGCCGCTTTTTCTTTACACCAATGGAGAGCCGCAAGGATTAATCAAAAAATTTGTTGATTATATCCTTTCTAAAGAAGGGCAGGATATCGTGGTTAAAACAGATTTTGTCCCGGTCAAAAAATAATCTATGCGTAAGGTTAAGGAGTTTTTTATTGAGAAGCTAATCCTGATTTGCGGATTAGCTTCTATATTTTTCGTCATTTTAATCTTTTTATTTTTGGCCAGAGAAGGCCTGGCGGTATTTAAATTCGTTAACCCGTCTAATTTTCTTTTTGGCAAGAACTGGTATCCCATTTCAGAGCCTGCGCAGTTAGGGATATTGCCGTTGATATTCGGTTCTCTTTTGGTGACGCTGGGGGCAGCAATTATCTCCATACCCATCGGTGTCGCCTGCGCGGTTTATATCGCTGAAATAGCTCCATTAAAAATAAAAGAGATCCTAAAGGCAGGAATAGAATTATTAGCCGCTATCCCCAGCGTAGTTCTCGGATTTATCGGTATGGTAACTTTAGTGCCTTGGGTAAAGACTGTGTTTCATCTGCCCACCGGCTTAACCGCCTTGTCAGGCGCAATAATTTTAGCTTTTATGGCTATGCCGACGATAGTTTCGATTGCCGAAGACGCGCTTTATTCTGTGCCTAAAAGTTATAAGGAAGGGGCATTTGCTTTAGGGGCGACACATTGGCAGACTATTTACCGGGTTTTACTTCCGGCTGCCTCTTCAGGAATTGTCGCCGCAGTTATGCTTGGCATAGGCCGGGTAATCGGCGAGACCATGGCAGTGATGATGATTACCGGAAATGCCGCGGTTATTCCGCAGAGTATCCTTGTTCCGGTGCGTACTTTGACCGCGACCATTGCCGCTGAAATGGGCGAAGCAGTTGTAGGAAGCGAACATTATTTTGCCTTGTTTGCTATCGGTATAGTTTTATTCATAATAAGCTTTATCATCAATGTTACCGCGGATTTATTTTTACATAAGAGGCATTAATGCGTAATACGAAAGGCGTACAAAAAATTGCATTCTTTTTTCTTTTTCTGGCTACGCTTTTAATTGTTGTGCCGGTTGGGCTGATTGTGGTAATTATTATCCAGAAAGGCTTGCCCGCGATTAACTGGCAATTCTTATCGGATATCCCGCGCCAGGGTATGCGCGCAGGAGGAATTTTCCCGGCAATTATCGGGACATTCTATCTTGTTTTGGGCGCGATAATCTTTGCCCTGCCTATAGGGCTTTTGGCGGCGATTTATTTAAGTGAATACGCAAAAGATAATGTACTCAACAGGATAATTAAGCTGGCAATAGTTAATTTATCCGGAGTGCCTTCGGTTGTCTACGGCTTATTTGGCCTGGCGCTTTTTGTTGTTTTCTTAAAATTCGGGGCTTCAATCCTATCCGGTTCGCTTACTTTAGGAATAATGATTTTACCGATAATTATCACCACCTCGCGCGAAGCATTAGAAAGCGTCCCGCAGTCGTTTAGGGAAGTAAGCTTATCTTTGGGCGCAAGTAAGTGGCAGACGATCCGGCATATAGTTTTACCTAACGCTATCCCCGGAATTCTAACCGGCACTATCCTGGGGTTGGGCAGGGCAGCCGGAGAGACCGCGCCGATACTTTTTACCGTCGCTGCTTTTTATTTACCGCAGCTGCCCAAATCTATTTTTGATCAGGCAATGGCCTTGCCGTATCACTTGTACGTAATTTCAACTCAGGTGCCTAATGTTGATGAAAAAATCCGTTATGGCACAGCTTTAGTCTTATTATCTTTAGTTTTGTTTATGAATCTGGTGGCCATAATTATCCGCTACAATTTCAGAAAGAAAAAGAAATGGTAAAGTTTACTGCTCGAAATTTAAATATCTGGTTTGGCCAGATTCACGCCCTAAAGAATGTGAATATTGAGGTAGAGGCTAATGAGATCTTAAGTGTGATCGGGCCGTCCAACAGCGGCAAAACCAGTTTCCTGCGTATGCTTAACCGTTTGAATGACTTAAATCCCGGCTTTAAGATGAACGGGGAGTTGGAATTTGATAAAGAAGAGATAAGGAAAATAGATGTTGAGATTTTACGCAAAAGGGTGGGAATGGTATTTGCCCTGCCTTTGCCCCTTCCCCTGTCAATTCTTGAGAATGTAGCCTATGGCGTAAGAATGCACGGAGAAAAGGACCGCAATAGAATATCAGAGATTGTTGAGCGCTCATTAAAACAGGCGTATCTCTGGGATGAGGTTAAAGACAGGCTGAATGTATCGGCTTTTAAATTATCCGGCGGCCAGCAGCAGCGCCTTTGTATTGCAAGGACTCTGGCAGTTGAGCCGGAGGTTATCTTATTCGATGAGCCTTGTTCCGGGCTTGACCCAATCTCAACCGCCAAGGTTGAAGAAGCAATGCTAAAGCTAAAAAAAGATTATACGATAGTTTTAGTGACTAATAATGTCAAACAGGCAGCCAGGGTTGGTGACCGTACGGCTTTCTTTTTGTCCGGTGAGTTGGTGGAATTAGACAGGACAGAGAAGATCTTTACTGCGCCAAGCGATACCCGCACAGACGGCTATATCAGAGGGAAATTCGGATAATGGCGGATATTAAAGTAAATAATTTGAATTTATGGTATGGGGATTTTCAGGCGCTTATCAATGTCGATGCGCATTTTACCCGGAATCAAATCACCGCCATGATCGGGCCGTCGGGCTGCGGTAAGTCAACCTTACTTCGGGTATTTAACCGGATGAATGACTTAATTGAAGGCGTGCGCGTTAAGGGGCAAGTAATTATTGACGCCGAGAATATTATTTCTGACAAGACAGATTTGGTGGTTTTACGTAAAAAAGTAGGAATGGTTTTCCAGCGGCCCAATCCGTTCCCGCTATCCATTTATGAGAATATTGTTTTTGGCCAAAAGATCCATGCTGAAGGTTTGACCAGGCTTAAGCTTGATGAAGTGGTTGAGGATAGTTTAAAATCCGTTCTTTTATGGGATGAATTAAAAGATAAACTTAATAAATCCGCATTGAGTTTATCGCTGGAGCAGAAGCAGAGGCTTTGTATTGCCCGGCTTATTGCGGTAAGGCCGGAGATTTTACTGATGGATGAACCCTGCTCTACGCTTGATCCGCAGGCAACCAGCCGCGTCGAGGAATTAATGCGTGAATTGAAGAATAACTATACTATAATAATAGTTACGCATAATATGCAGCAGGCTGCGCGTGTTTCGGATGAAACAGGATTTATGCTTTTAGGCGAGTTGGTTGAATTCGGCAAAACTCAGGATATCTTTACCAGCCCGAAGGACAAAAGGACGGAAGATTATATTACCGGTCGATACGGTTAACATCCGGCGCTAATCGGTATTGCGCCGGTGTGCCCTTACGGGCAAGGAGGAAAAATGTTAAGACATTTAGATGAAGAACTAAAAGAATTGCATAAGGAAATCTTAAGAATGGCGGTTTTTGCCCAGGAGTCAATCTTTAAATCTATTGAGTCTTTGAAAAACCGCGATAAAAGTATGGCCCAGGATGTAATCGATACCGATAGAAAGATTGATGAGCTTGAGTTGGCAATCGATGAAAAATGCATTGATCTAATTGCGCGTTATCAGCCGATGGCAGGGGACTTAAGGTATATTACCACCGGAATGAAGATTAATGCGGAGTTGGAGCGTATTGCTGATATGGCGGTAGATATTTCGCAAAGATCTTTAGGGTTGATGGAAAAGCCAATGCTTAAGCCTTTGGTGGATATCCCCAAACTTTCAGCAGTAGCTCAGAATATGGTGCGCGATGCCATTGATGCCTTTGTAAAAAGAGATGCCCATCTAGCCCGGCAGGTGGTTTTAGCTGATTCCGAAGCTGACAGGCTGCGTAACCTGGTGCAGGATGAGCTGGTTAATGAATACCTGGCGCGCGACCCGAAAACCGCCGACCGCGCCGTGGCGTTATTGCTTATCGCCCGGTATCTGGAGCGTATCTGCGACCATACTACCAATATTGCCGAAGATGTAATTTATATGGTTGAGGCAAAAGTAGTCAAGCACCATCCCGAAGAATTAAAATAGCCGGATATATATCCTTGACCCCCCGTCTTTACTGGTATATAATCCATTCGATATCCGTTTTAGTAATATAAATTAATCTTTTTTGAGAGTTTATACTCATAGTAAAAGGAGCGTGAAAATGGATGAGATTTTAGAAATTTTAGAGAAGGATGGCCGGGCAAGCGTAGAAGATATTGCTAAGATGATCCGCAAAAAACCTGATGAAGTGAAAAAGGCGATTAAGAAATATGAAAAAGAAGGGGCAATTTTAAAATACAAAGCAGTAATCAATAAAGACCTGATTAAGGACGATGAATCCGGGGTCAGGGCTTTAATTGAAGTAAATATTGTCCCGCAGAAGGATTTGGGGTTTGATAAAATTGCCGAGCGCATCTATTCATTCCCTGAAGTAACCAGCTGCTATTTAATCAGCGGGACATATGATCTATTGGTTGTCGTGGAAGGAAAAAATCTACGCACAGTTTCTAATTTTGTGGCGGAAAAGCTTTCCTGCCTGGAAAATGTGCGTGGAACAGCAACGCACTTTTTGTTAAAGAAATACAAAGAAGACGGAGTGATATTAAAACAAAAATCTGAAAACAAGAGGATAGCGATATCCTATTAGGAAGCAAATGCAAATATCAAGAGTTGTAGAAAAAATGCAGCCATCCGGAATCCGGGCATTCTTTGATTTGGTGCTTGGAATGAAAGAGGTCATATCGCTGGGGGTAGGAGAGCCGGATTTTGTTACCCCCTGGGAGATCCGCGAGGCAGGAATTTATTCTCTTGAGCAGGGGTTTACCAGTTATACCTCGAATAAAGGGCTTTATAAACTGCGTTTGGGAATTCATCGTCATTTAAAAAATAGATATGGCCTGGATTATTGCCCGGACGAAGAAATATTAATTACTGTTGGAGTCAGCGAAGGCTTAGACCTTGTTCTGCGCTCGATTATTAACCCGGGGGATAAAATATTAGTTCCCCAGCCCAGTTATGTTTCGTATGGGCCGGTTACCGAGCTTGCAGGGGGTGTCCCGGTTTACATCGATACTTCAAAAGATGGTTTTAAAATTACCCCTAAACTTTTAGAAAAACATATCGATAAAAAAACAAAAGGCATTGTTTTAAATTATCCCACTAATCCTACCGGTGTTTCATACCGTCGTAAGGAGCTGGAAGAAATAAATAAGGTTTTATTAAAACATAAGATACTTTGTATCAGCGATGAGGTTTATGCCGATTTAACTTATGATTTCCAGCATATTGCTTTCCCGTCATTACCGAAGGCAAAAAATAATACGGTTTATTTTAACGGGTTTTCAAAATCTTATGCGATGACCGGCTGGCGCGTAGGTTTTGCCTGTGGGCCGAAAGAGATCATCGCGGCAATGACCAAGATACATCAATACACAATTATGTGCGTGTCGATTACCAGCCAGATGGCAGCGGCAGAGGCTTTGGTCAGCGGCAGAAGATCAGTAGAGCAGATGAAACGCGAATATAGCCGTAGAAAAGAATTTATAACTGCAGAATTAAATTCTTTAGGATTAAAATGCCAGAGGCCGCAGGGGGCTTTTTATGTTTTTCCTTGTATAAAAAGCGCAGGATTAAGTTCAATGGATTTCTCGCGAAAATTACTGGAAGAGGAGAAGGTTGCGGTTGTGCCGGGGACAGCTTTTGGCGCCTGCGCCGAGGGCTATATCAGGATTTCTTACGCTTCCAGTATGGAGAATTTAAAAGAAGCTTTAGTCAGGATAAAAAGGTTCCTGGGAAAGAAGAAATAATGGCAACTAAGAAGAAAGATAATTTCCAGATTTATGTAAAACAGATTGAGGCAATCTCTAAAGTTGCAAACTTGATTACTTCCGGTATGTACCTTGAGGAGTTGTTGCGTTTGGTTGTGCAGGTGACCGCTGAAATTATGAACTCTAAGATTTCTTCACTGATGCTGCTTGATCCGGATAAAAAAGAATTGGTGGTTAAAGCAACACAGTCTATATCTGAAGCCTACAATAAAAAACCGAATATTCCTCTGGGCGAAGGTATAGCCGGTGTAGTTGCCAAGGATAATAAGCCAATTTGCGTCTTGGATGTTAAGGGTGATGTGCGTTATTTAAATCAGGATTTAGCTAAGAAAGAGGGTCTGTGTTCTTTGGCCTGCGTGCCGCTGGCAGTTAAAGGAAGAGTCATTGGGGTGCTTAACTGTTATACTTCCAAGAAACATAAATTTTCTAAACATGAATTGGACCTTCTGACAGCTCTTGCTAATCAGGCAGCTATTGCTATTGAAAATGCAGAACTTGATTTACGTGCACGTTCGGCAGAGGAGGCACTTACTACCCGTAAGTTAGTTGAGCGGGCAAAGGAGATCCTATCTCAAGAGGCTAATATCCTGCCATCTGAGGCGTATCGCCTGATTCAAAAACAGAGTATGGATATGCGTAAGTCGATGCGCGAAGTGGCTGAAGCGATTATCCTGGCGAAGGATATAAGACTAAAGAAAAATGAAAAATAAATCTTTGCGTGTAGCAATCGCTCAGATAAATCCTACTGTCGGTGATTTGAAAGGAAACGCCGCTAAGATCAGCCGCTATATCGAAAAAGCTAAAGATTACGGCGCAGATATAATCTGCTTTCCTGAGCTTGCGCTTTGCGGATACCCCCCGGAAGACCTCCTGTTAAAACCGAAATTTATCAATGATAATATCAGTGCCTTGGATAATTTGGCAAAAACTGTCCGTGGCGGCATAACCGTGATTGTGGGTTTTGCGGATGGCTCGCTTAAGAAAACTTATAATGCGGCGGCAGTAATTTACAACGGCCGGATCAAAGGGGTATACCGTAAAATTTTCCTGCCTAACTACGGAGTCTTTGACGAAAAACGTTATTTTAACCCAGGGGATAAGTCGCTGATCTTTGGGCTATCCGATTTTGTCTTTGGGGTAAATATCTGCGAGGATATCTGGCATCCGAACGGCCCGACAAAGTCGCAGGCGGATGCGGGAGCAAGATTAATACTTAATATCAACGCTTCTCCTTATTATACGGGTAAATTTAAGCAAAGGCAGGCGATTATTACCGCCCAGGCCAAGGCTAATCGCGTATTTATCGTTTACGCGAACCTGGTCGGCGGCCAGGATGAGCTGGTATTTGACGGCCAAAGCATAATTGTTGATAATAAAGGCAGGGTGCTTAGTAAAGCCAAGGCTTTTACGGAAGATTTATTAATTCAGGATTTAGCTATTCCCGTAAGCAAAGCAAAGGGCTTAAAAAAAATCATTAGAATCTCCAACACGTTATCGCCGGAAAAGAAAAATTTGACTGTTCAAGAGAAGCCCAAGATTTCAGGGCAGGCGGCTGAGGTCTATCAGGCATTGGTTTTGGGGCTAAAGGATTATGTAGCTAAAAACGGCTTTCAAAAAGTTATAATCGGCTTAAGCGGCGGTATTGATTCTGCTCTTGTTGCGGCTCTTGCGGTTGATGCCTTGGGCAAGGAAAATGTTACCGGAGTATTTATGCCTTCCCGTTATTCTTCCAGCCAATCACATGAGGATGCTATAGCGCTTGCCAGAAATTTGGGGATTAAATTTATCACTGTATCTATCGAACAAATATTTAGATTCTACCTGTTGGTGCTTGAGCCGCATTTTTCAGGCTTAGGCCGCGATACAGCCGAGGAGAACCTGCAGGCGCGAATAAGGGGAAATATCCTGATGGCCTTCTCCAATAAATTCGGCTGGCTGGTTTTAACTACCGGCAATAAATCGGAGATGAGCACAGGTTACGCTACTCTTTACGGCGATATGGCCGGGGGATTTGCTGTGATAAAAGATGTGCCCAAAACGTTGGTTTATAAAATAGCCGGATACAGGAATTCTATATCTGAAATTATCCCCGGGCGTATATTTACAAAAGCGCCGACAGCCGAACTTAAGCCGAATCAGTTGGACCAGGATACTTTGCCGCCTTATGATGTGCTGGATGCTATCCTGAAGGCCTATGTCGAGGAGGATAAGGATTTATCAA
>JAHFFR010000060.1 GCA_023247825.1 Candidatus Omnitrophota bacterium | reverse complement strand
ATGCGCCTAAGACATATAAAATTATATAAGCCAACGTGATAATTAAAGCGCTTCTAACCAGTTTATCCTCCAAAAACACTTCTTTTATATGATGAAACTTTTCAATAACTATTGCCTTCTCAGGCATAATAATCCTTTTTAAATCTTCTTTAACCGCCTTAAAAATTATTCCGATACGCAACATTTTTATTGCCCCGGTAGTTGAACATACTGCGCCTCCTAAAGCCATAGCTAAAATTACTCCCACTAACGCAAGAGGATTCCAGTCCGCAAGGAATTGCTGCGGATAAATCGTTTGAAATCCCGTGCCGGTATGCCCGGAGATAAGCTGATAAAAACCTTTGCGGAGAAGAATTAATGCTGAAGGATAGCTGCCAATTTGAAATAATCCCACAGCAACAATAGAAAATGTAACGATAATAGTTATAAAAAGTGTGCGGGTCTCAATATTCTTGAACATTTCTTTACGATTACCCATCCACAAATGGTAATGCAGTTTAAAATTAATCGCTCCTAAAATCATAATAACTATGGTAATAACCTCATATATTACACTGTGGTAGTAAAGTATGTTTTGTGACTGCGGGCTAAACCCGCCGGTATCAAAAGCAGCCATGAAAATACAGGCTCCGTGAAAAAATGAGTTTGCCGGTTTCATCCCGTTAAATATTCCGGTTATACCTAAAGCGAGCGTGCCTAAAACCAGATAGACAATACTTACCAGCCAGATAAACCTGGAGGTATGAATCACATTAGGCATAATCTTTTCATCGCGCGCCTCGCCTACATACATCTTGAACGCACCAGAAAAACCGCGCACGAAAAATGAAAGGGCAATAACTACAATACCCTGGCCGCCCAAGAACATGATCAAATGCCGCCATAAATTATGCGTGTAAGAAATATGGTCTAAATTTTGTACTAAGATAAGGCCGGTGGTAGCAAATCCGGACATAGAATCAAAACAAGTATCGAGAAAAGATTTCCAGTGCCCGCTTAGATATAAAGGTATGGCTCCCAAAATCATTGCCGCCAGCCAAGAGAGGCTGACCACTATCATCCCCTGCATCCAGTTTAAATCTTTATCTGTATGGCAAATTTTAATTAAAAGTACCCCTAATAAAACGGATACTTCGATACCGATGAGAAAATCCAGGACGGGATTTATTTCATTAAAACACAGGCCGGTTAAAATCGGGATAACCATCGTAAAGGCTAATCCCAAAATTATCTTGCCGAGGTAAAAACCGATAATCTTTAAATCTTGTATACCGGGTTTGAGAATCATGGCCTAAAATACACTGCCAGGCAAATCAGAAATGCTGCCAGCAGTATAATAAAAACATATAAAACTTCCGTAGCTATGCCGAGTACAATATTTAAGGCAGGTTTAACTCTCATGATCTTTAAAACTTTCCGGCTAAAAGATGCAAAAGCTGCGGCTCATTGCCGATTAAGGTAAGCGCGATAACATCATCGCCGGGTTTAAGCACGGTATCGCCTTTAGGTAGAATTACCTCTTCTCCCCTTACAATAGAAACCAATACCGCATCTTTTGGCACATCAATATCTTTTAATTGTTTATTAATAACCGGGGCGTCACTTGGCAGGTCCACGCGCACAATAGCCAGCTTGCCGCGTTTAAAACTCATTAAATTTACAAAATCGGAAAAAGAAACCTCTTCTTCAATAATTTTAGCGATAATCTTGGTAGAATCAACCGGCACATCTATCCCTAACTCGTTAAAAGTATGCTCATTATCAGGATTGTTAACGCGGCCGACAGTGCGCTGCAGGTTAAATTTTTCTTTTGCCAGCTGGCAAATAATCAGGTTGTCTTCATCATCGCCGGTAACCGCGGCTAAAACATCCGCGCGCATAATCCCGGCTTCTTCCAGTATTTTTGGGTCACAGGCGTCCCCGCTTACTACCAAAACATCTAATTCCTTGGCAATCTCTTCGCAGAGCTGGTGGTCCTTATCGACGATGCTTACCGCATGTTTTCCCTGGCATAGCCGTTTGGCCAGAAAATAACCTACTTTACCCGCGCCGACAATCAAAATATACATATTTATTTCTCTCCCAAATTAAACTTTTCCCTGACTTCTTTTAAGGAAGAAACCTTAACCACTCCCATCAGAATATCTTTATTTTTTAAGACGGTCCTGGGTTCAGGTATAATAACCCCCTGCATCCTGCGCAGGGCCACAACAATAAAATCCCCGGGGATATTTATATCCTGAATGGTTTTACCTATCAGGCTGTCTTTTATTTCGATCTCAATAACCCCCAAATCTTTGGATTCAATCAGGTAGCTGGAAAACCTGCTTTCAATAATCTTATCCCTGAGCATGGCAGAAAAAAGCATTGTCCCGCTGATAATATCCAGGCCAAGGGCTGCGTAAATATGCGCGCGCTGCGGGTCATACACGCGCGCAAAAACTTTTGGCACGCGGAAAATCTTTTTCGCCACCTGGGCGCTGATTAAATTCGTATTGTCGCCATTGGTTACCGCGCAGAAGGCATCGGCTTTTTCAATCCCTACCTGTTTTAGAAGGGCCAAATCAAAACCATTGCCTACCATGGTCAGGCCGTTAAAGGTGTCTCCGAGGCGGTTAAAAGAATCCCGCGACTTATCAACAACCACTACATCATGGCCTTCTGTGGATAAAAGCTTGGCCAGTTCCGCCCCTACTCTTCCGCAGCCTACAATAATTACATACATAGGTTCCCCTCGTATCGGCTATTAAAACTTTATCTCTTGGCTATCTCAGCCAATTTCCTGAAAGTATGATTATCTCTTACCGCTAAATCCGCTAAAATTTTACGGTCGAGATTAATCTTTGACTTCTTTAGCCCGCTCATAAATACGCTGTAAGTAATTCCAACCTCCCGGCAAGCCGCGTTAATCCGCGCAATCCAGAGGGCACGAAATTCACGCTTCTTATTGTGGCGGTCCCGGTAAGCATATCTAAGCGCACGCATCAGGGTTCTTTTGGCCTGCTGATATTGCTTGCTGCGGTCGCCCCAGAATCCCTTAGCCTGCTTTAGGACCTTCTTCTTTCTTTTACGCGTTGCTACACTGTGTTTAGCTTTTGCCATTGTAAACTCCTTTAGGATAAAACCGCTCTCTAACCATATGGTAACATAGACTTAATAAATCTTTCTTCCTTTTTACCGGCCAATGTCCTGCGTTTCCTTAGATTTCTTATTTTTTTTGTTTTCTTTGAGGAAGCTAAATGGCTTTTCCCGCCGGGCGAATACTTAACCCTTCCCTTTTTGCTGATCCTATAACGTTTAGCCACCCCTCTTTTTGTTTTTAACTTTGGCATTTTATTCTCCCTTAATTATTGTACCTTATTTTGGGGCAATCACAAAGGACATAATTCTGCCTTCTAATGCCGGCACCTTTTCCACCTGCCCCTCGTTTTGCGTATCAACAATAAATTTATCTAAAACTTTCCTTCCTAAATCCAGATGCTCCATCTGTCTGCCCCGGAAGAAAAGATTTACTTTAACTTTATCTTTTTTCTTTAAGAAACCTACCACCTGCTTGACCTTGGTTTCAAAATCATGCTCGTCGATGTTCGGCTTAAGCCGGATTTCTTTTAACCGGCCCTGTTTTTGGTGTTTTTTAGACTCCCGCTCTTTTTTTTCAAGGTCATATTTAAATTTACTGAATTCAATGATCCGGCAAACCGGCGGAGTTGCGGCTGAGG
The DNA here is from genome assembly GCA_023247825.1 of Candidatus Omnitrophota bacterium. Classification (GTDB taxonomy): domain Bacteria; phylum Omnitrophota; class Gorgyraeia; order Gygaellales; family Profunditerraquicolaceae; genus UBA6249. The sequence goes on along the minus strand of JAHFFR010000060.1, from coordinate 2,853 downwards.
CAACCTCCACTAAATCCAACTCATGCTGGTTAGCAATCTCTAGCGCCCTCTGGACAGACATTACCCCTAATTGGCTGCCATCGTGGCCGATAACCCTGACCTGCGGCGAACTAATCCTCTCGTTAATACGAATGAACTTTTTTATAGCTTCCTCCCTTTTTTTATCTGTGTTCCTGAATCTGGTTAGTTAATTCTTCAATGAACTTATCTAAAGCAATCGCGCCCTGATCACCGCTTCCTTTTTTACGCACGCTCACCTGCCCTTGTTTTGCCTCGCGCTCACCAAGGATTAAACAATAAGGGGTCTTATTCAATTCGGCATTGCGGATCCTTTTGTCCAGGGTTTCATTGCGCATATCTATGTCAACGCGTATATTATTGCTTTCTAATTTTTGTTTTACTTCTTGGGCGTATTGGGTAACCGTATCTTTGATCGGAATCAATAAAACCTGCGTGGGAGCCAGCCACAAAGGCATCTCCCCCTTGTAATGCTCGATAAGCGCGCCGATAAAACGCTCAAGGCTGCCTAATAAAACCCGGTGCAGCATAATCGGCTGCCTTTCTTTCCCTTCAGCGTCAATATAAGCTAAATTAAACCTTTTGGGAAGAGCAAAATCGCACTGGATAGTCGCGCATTGCCATGTCCTTTTAAGCGCGTCTTTTAATTTTATGTCAATTTTCGGGCCGTAAAATGCGCCGTCGCCCTGGTTAACTTCATAAACAATCCCTTTTTCCTTCAAGGCATCCTCTAATGCTGTAGTTGCCTTCTGCCAGTCCTCTTCTGAGCCGATGTATTTTTCCGGGCGCGTGCTTAATTCAATGCCCACTTCATTAAAGCCGAAAATTTTCATCGTATCGAAAACAAAATCAATAATCTTTTTAATTTCATCCCGCAACTGGGCCGGCAGGCAAAATATATGCGCGTCATCCTGGGTAAACCCGCGCACCCTTAATAAACCATGCATAACCCCGGCCTTTTCGTGGCGATAAACCGTGCCTAATTCAAAATAGCGGATAGGTAAATCTTTGTAGCTGCGGGTCTTGGATTTGTAAATTAAAATATGCCCCGGGCAGTTCATCGGCTTTAAGACAAATTCCTTGTCTTCAATTTTAAAGGTGTACATGTTCTCCTTATAATAATCGTAATGGCCGGAGGTCTTCCAGAGTTCTGCCTGCATAATATGCGGGGTAATTACAATCTGATAGCCGCGCCTTAAGTGCTCCTTTTTTTCATAATCCTCGATGATCGTGCGTATTAGAGCGCCTTTAGGGTGATAAAATACCAGCCCCGCGCCTGCTTCTTCATGATAAATATCAAAGAACTCTAAGGCCGGCCCCAGCTTTCGGTGGTCGCGCAGTTTTGCTTCCTCTAAATTTTTTAAATACGCCTCTAATTCCTTCTGAGTTTCAAAACAAGTGCCATAAATTCTCTGCAGCATCGGGTTAGTTTCAATCCCATGCCAATAAGCCCCGGCTACCGACAGCAATTTAAAAACCTTAATTTGGCCGGTTGATTTTATATGCGGTCCGCGGCAGAGATCCAAAAATGCTTTACCAGTTTTATAAATAGAGACGTTTTTATCCGGTAAGGCTTGAATAAGCTCTACCTTGTAGCCTTCTTTTAATTTCTTAAATAACTCTATCGCCTTCTCTTTAGCTAAATCTTCCTGCAGAAATGGTTCATCACTGGCGATAATTCCCTGCATTTTCTTTTCAATTACCAGTAAATCCTCGTCGGTAAACGGTTCTTTTTTATCAAAATCGTAGTAAAAGCCGTCTTCAATAGCGGGGCCGATGGCTAATTTTACCTGCGGCCAGAGCTCTTTTACCGCCTGCGCCATAACGTGCGAACAAGAATGCCTTAAAGTATTCAGATCCATAATTAATAATGGGCCCATGAGGACTTGAACCTCAGACCTTTGCGATGTCAACGCAACGCTCTAACCAACTGAGCTATGAGCCCTAATTTTAGTGGGCAGGAAGGGAGTCGAACCCTTATGCTCTTGCGAGCGGGAGATTTTAAGTCTCCATCGTATGCCATTTCGACACCTGCCCAAAATTAAATCTTAATTAAAAACTGTTCTGCTTTGGGTCCAGCCTTTATATGAATCACGGCACTCTTGTGCTAATTTTATCTTCCTACCTAACCCAAGGCAATTTTTATAATAACAGTGCCCAACGATTTCTTGCGCTGCCATTTTCCCATATTTCAGCACCCAAACGCTAACGGCATTCTTATGAATTTTGCCAGATACCTTTAATAACTGCTCCGTTGTATTGCTTAACCAATTAATAAATCTTTTGGAACCCGAATATATCCTTAAGCTACATTGTCCTCTCTTATTAGTCGGATGTATCCAACTACGAATAGATCCATCACCATCTATTTCACCTCTTAGGAAATCAACAAAGTATTTATCTGGTATCTTTAACCCACCTAAGGTTAATGATTTATTTTGCGTAAGCCCGATTGATAAAAGAAAATCATAAAATCCTTTATTTGCAATCTGAATGCGATACGCTTGATTAGAAAAATCTTTGTTTTTAATACAAACTTGGCTTGTAAGTTTTAACTGATCTTTTATTGTCTGTAAAAAATCTTGATCCTCTGAAGTTATGTCAACATGCCTGCCGTCAGATGACAAACATCCATCACTTGTAATTAGCCCTACTAAATACCAAAGATTTGCACCCTCAATTTTTAATTCTTTCCTATGCGCTGGCATTTTAATATTGGAGGCGACGAGCGGAATTGAACCGCTGAATAGTTGTTTTGCAGACAACTGCCTTACCACTTGGCTACGTCGCCAAAACTTTAAATAATCTTTTTGACTTCTTTAATTATAGTTTCAA
>JAHFFR010000059.1 GCA_023247825.1 Candidatus Omnitrophota bacterium | reverse complement strand
TTTTTTTACGCTCAACTTTTTTATTTTTTTCTTAATATATATTCGCGGTTATTCTTTAACCTCTATGGCTGCTTTAACGGTGGTTTCCGGTTCGAAAGGATCGTTACTCGATACAAAAATTTCCCTGGTCTGCTTGCCAATACCCATTGAAGAATGGTTTAGATCGAGCACAACTTCTAATGCCGCGTATTTTCCGGGCGCAATTTTAGCCTGCCACCCTGAAAGCGCCCCGGCAACGCCAAAATACGGGCTCTTATCTTTACCGATTTTCAGAGACGCGCTTACACAGCCGCAGGAAACCCGTATATTGCTAATAACCAGATCCGAGCTTCCTTTATTATAAACCTTGGAAACCAAGCTGATTTTTCCCTTCTTTTTGCTTACTTTTCCAAAATCCAACACCGAAGGCTCAATTACGGCGCGGGAATACTTGCCGCCGGTTTCCTGCTCCAATCTTTTTTCTACCAGCGCCCTTGTAGGCCCATCTGTTATGGTCTTAAGCGAATATTTCCTTGCAACCCGGTAGAAAATATCTTCCTTGGAAGCCCCTGTTTCCAGAAACGCATCAATGTACGCCTTCATTAACTGCGCCTCAGGGCAATTACATTTATCCAAAGTCATTGTCGGGCAGCGCCGGTCGCTGATTTTAGAATAAATATCAGCTTTTAGAGTATCCTGATTTTGCGCAAATACTGCTGAAGTAAAAATTAATGCGCTAATAAGGCAAGAAACAACTACTTTTAAATTCATCGCTTATCCCCTTTCAAATTTACAGAATTTTTATTCTTTTCTTCTTCTATTTTCTTTATATATTTCTCCGGGTCTTTTTTGAATTCATCTACGCACATCTGACAACAAAAATTATAGGCTTTACCTTCATAAACATAGATAACCCTATTTTCTTCGTCTATCTTTTCATTTAAAACCGGGCAAATTTTATTACCTGCTTCTATTGGATTTTTTTGACTATCCTGTTTGGAAGTATCCGGTGAATTGTATTTAAGCCCGCCGCCAGAGTGCCCCATACATTTCATTTGAGCAAAAGAAAAAGTTGTCAAACCAAACATAAATATAGCTATGCCCGCAACAATAGATTTTCTCTTTAACATATATTACCTCGCTAATTGGTTAACGGTCTCTAATGATATAAACTGGATTGCTCTTTTGGAATAATCTTGCCGTCCTGCAAATGAATAATACGCCCGGCCTTAGCCGCTAATTCCAAATCATGGGTAGCGATAAATACGGAGATTCCTTTTTTGGATAACTGCCTGAACAACTCTAACAATTGGTCTCTTACTTTTATCTCCAATTTCCCCGTTGGCTCATCGGCTATCAAAAGCTTAGGTTCATTGATTAACGCGCGGGCAATGGCGATACGCTGTTTGTCTCCTCCGGAAAGCATATATGCCGGGATACGCTCCTTGCCTTTTAGCCCCACGGTTTCAATAACCTTAAGTATCTTATCCCGGTTTATTGGCTTTTTTGCGAAGATAAGCGGCAGCTCAACATTCTCAACCGCAAACAGATTCGGTATAAGGTAAAACTGCTGAAAAATAAAACCAATATATTTACGCCGGATAGCGATAAGCTGCGATTCTTTAAAATGCGTTACATCTGCGCCTCCGATGTTAAGGACGCCTGAAGTAGGAGTATCTAAACAACTGATCAGGTTCATCAGCGTGGTCTTGCCTGATCCGGACGGCCCGACTATAGCTACAATCTCTCCTTGCGAAATAGCAAAATCCACTCCGTCAAGGGCCTTAACTGTTTCTGAGCCGCGGGTATAATATTTCTTTAATTCTTTTGCCTCCAGCACTATATTATCGCCCATCAAAACCTCCATTAAAATTTTACAATTACCTCATCTTTTTCAATGCTGCCTTCGCGCAGATGGATAACCCGGTCTGCCTGATAGCCCAGTTTTACATTATGCGTGGCAGCAACAATAGTAATACTTTCCTCTTTGCCTAACTGCCTGAATAGATCATAGATCCCCTGGGCATTCTTAGTATCCAGATTTCCCGTAGGTTCATCAGCCAGGAGGATATCCGGCTTGTTAGCTAATGCCCGCGCGACAGCTACGCGCTGCATTTCCCCTCCTGAAAGCTCCTTGGGAAAATGATTCATTCTTTTGGTTAAACCCACACGCTCCAGGAGATGCTTTGCCCAGCCTAAATTTTTATAGTCATCGGCAAAAATTATCGGCAGCTGCACATTTTCCAAAGCGGTAAGCTCCTTAACCAGGAAAAACTCCTGGAATACAAAACCTAAATGATGCAGGCGCATATTACGCTGCTGGTTTTCATTCAGAGAATTTAAGTCGCTGCCCAGCACCTCCAGCCTGCCCTCGGTATGCTTATCCAAACATCCCACCAGATTCAGGAACGTAGTTTTACCTGCGCCTGAAGGCCCCATTACGGAAACAAACTCGCCTTTTTTTACGGCCGCATTAATCCCCTTAAGCGCAACAATCTCTTCTGCGTAAAGGTGATATACCTTTTTTAGCGCCTCTGCTTTTATAATATATCCATTATTCCCCATTTTATTCTCCGCTTCTTATTGCTTCGATGGGCCGCATTTTTGCCGCCCGGTATGCCGGCCAAATGCCTGATAAAACCCCTAAGACAATTGCGCCGAAGAAACAGCCTATAATTATCTGGGGCGTAAAATGCACAATCTGGCCCGCGGGAACATAACCTGCCTTGGACATTACAGCGCGAATGAGTTTCTCAATGTAGCTTCCGCCGAAAACAGCAATAACTGTCCCCACTATTCCTCCTAAAGCGCAGATAATAATGGTCTCCAGCCAGATAAGCTTAAAAATATCCATCCTTGATGCGCCAATAGCCTTCATAATACCTATTTCCTGCGTGCGCTCGAAAACAGACATAAGGATGGTATTCATAACACCGATTAAAGCAACGATTATGGCGATAAAAGCAACAGACATAACTAAAATCTTGGCAGTCTGAACAAGGTTAAGGATCGTTCCTTTGACCTCAGCAAGGCTGACTACCTGTGTTTCTCCCAGCTCTTTACGGTTATAAATCCTGTCAGTAAACATCGGCAGCTTTGCTATGTCATTTAATTTAATGCCAATGCCGGTAAGCATTTTATATTTACGGAAGATCCTTTGCGCATCTTCCAGCTGGACAAAATACGAACCGTCGTCTTTAGAACCGCCCCTTTCCAGGATTCCCACTACTTTAAAAGTATAGGCATTAAATACCGGCTTTTCGATCTCCTTTTCAATTTCCTTTTCTTGGCCGCTGACCGGATCAATTACTTTCTCCTTTACTTTTTCCTTAGCCATCTCCTTGACCTTAAGCGTCATTTTTTGCCCGACCTGCATGAAACCCGTCTGCGCAGCCTCCCAGCCGATAACCACTTCTGTTTCAGATTTTTCATCAGCCTTATTATTCACAATTTTAAGATTACCCTGCGAATCTGTTTCTATCAAATCAGAGGTAATTTCTTCGGTATTAGGATAGGCCAGCTCTATATCGCCTACATTATATCCATCCTGTGTCTGGCTCAATATTACACCTGTAACTTTACTGCCATCTTTTAAAAATACCTCATCCTCCGCTTTTAATACCTGATCGCGCGGATAAGTATTCGCCTGTTCGGCACCCTGCGCATCTTTACTTGTAACTTTAAAGTTATTTTCATCAACCTTATTAACCTCGCCTTTTATTTGTGCGCCGGCTTTTAAAGTCAGGGCTCCTGTTACACTTAATACTTCGGCTTTAGTATAGATTCGGGAAGGCAGCATAATTTTCACACTCTTAAATGCCTTCTTTGTTTCAGTATATTCTCCGCTTACCGGATTCAATTCCTTCCCGGTAATCTTTTCATATTCTCCTGTGCCGACAATTAAACCCTTGACTACCCGGCCATTCTTTAGATAAATCTCATCCGGCTTAACCTGGCGCGTGTTAAACCATCTTCCCATAGGGCCGTCAACTTCCTTATCAACTTCCTGTCCGCTTGACGGATCAACCACCTTCTCCTTATGTTTGCCCGAAGCAATTTTTACCATCGGGCGCAATGCCGTATAACTATCCTTATCTATGCCCCAAAAGGTATAGAAGCCATTGCCATCTTCTTTAATCAGAGGGACCATCAACATAGGAGTCAGCTCCGAGACTTCTTTATCCTGTTTTATTTTGGCAACCGTATCATCGGTTAAATAACGCAGAGACCCTGTCCCGGCTAAAGCTACAGTAGCCAATTCATAAGGGCAGCCCTTGGCCGTAACTAACACCTGATACCCCATGCCGGATACATCTTTTTCCAGGGCAATGCGATAACCGGCGTTGAAACCCAATAGGCTTACCAATACCGCAACCGCGACTCCTACTCCGCCGATAGTCAGGAATGAACGGATTTTTCTGCGGTGTAAATTCTTGTAGGCTAAATTTAAATATTTGCTCATCTTAAACTACTCCTTTCTAAAATAACTTCCCATGCCCCGGACATCGAGATTCAAAATTTTAATCAGGCCTTGCTTATTAATTAGGACATTTGTCGGCACGCCGACTACGTCGTAAGCCGAAGAAACTTGGCCCTTACTATCCAATAATATTTTAAATTCTAAGCCTTTTTCTTTGACAAAAGATGCGGCTACGTTTTTAGGCTCCTGGACATTTATTCCGATGATTTCTATTTTATTCCCGTATTCCCTGGCAAACCTATTTAGAACAGGCATCTGCTGCCGGCACTCCGGGCACCAGCTTGCCCAAAAACTCAAGATTACTTCCTTACCTTTTAATAGATCAGCTAATGAAACTGTATTTCCATCTAAATCCGAAAGGGAAAACCCCGGGGCATTGTCCCCTACGCCTAAAAACTTCCTTTTCTGCTGGCAGCCTAAAATAACTAAAGAAAAAATCAACAGAAATAGTATTACTGCCTTGCTCATTTAATAATTAACCCTTTCCCTAAAAGCTTTACCTCTTTTAGAGCGCCTTCGCTTTGATAGACAGTGCCTTTAACAACGACATTTTTGCCTACTCTCTGCGGTATAGGCACAAAAGAGCTGCCATGCATTTCTACATATATCGTGCCGCCGGAATTATCCCGCACATTTATCCACCCGCCGGCAGGGCACTCGCTGGCAATCGCGCCTTCGATAACCACATCTTTATCAACATAGGTTTGGGGATTAAGTAAAATCGTTCCAATGGCAGTCTTAGCGGCATTTTCTGCCGGCAGATCCCCGAATTTTTCTATTCCCGGCCCGCAACCCAAAATATATAATCCGAATAAACCCGTTAAAACCAGCCCTAAAATCATAAATGATTTTTTCATCCGTCTCCTCCGTTATTGTTTCTTTTGAGCCTTTAAATAATCCTCTATCTTCCCGCTAATCTCATCTTTTTTAAAGAAATTATGGAAATAAAATTCGTCAATCATAATCAGGGCTTTTTTTGCCGCCCTTTTTGCTTGAACGGTTATATCTTTGCCCTCAACCGAAATATTTACCGGGGCAAGCTTGTCGATTTTCTCATCCGTAATATTATCTTTTGTTAGGACATCTTTTGTATAAAAATGAACTAAGGACAACCCCTTGAATGCCGCAAATTCAGTTTTGTTTATTTCAAAAGAAGCTATCTTTCCTCTTTCCTTATCTACAGCGCCAATCCCGATAACCGCTGTAAATTTGCCCTGCGCTGTATCTATCGCCAAAGGTAATATATACCCTAGAACAACTCCCCGCACAAAAGGCGCCTTATAAGCATCCTCTTTATAGGCTGTATAAACCGGATAAACTAAATCCGCCTGTTCAGTATTAGGGTTTAATTTATCGCCGAGGCGTTCTTCAATAAGAGAAGCGCTATTTTTCAGAGAAACAAAATCCACTGTAAACTTTGAGGCATCAGGGAAAATTCTTTTAATCCGGGATAAAGCATCCTGTCCCAATAAAGTAATTTTATCCTTATCTTCCGTTAAATATCTTACTTTCTCAAAGACCTCATTCTTTTTAATCTTATTGCCAAATTTAAAATCATCTATATAAACAAGGACCTTCTTTATCCCCCGCAAAGTTTTCGTAAAACCCTCATGTTCTTTTTGCGTGGGGTCCTGAATACGCGCGATCATATCCAAAGCGAGAATATCCTTATCTGTAACCGCTAAATTCTGCAATTGCTCATGAACATAAAAATGCTCCAAAGTTAAACCGATAAACTGCGAATAAAATTCCTTTCTCTGAAGCTTATCTTTTTCTAATGAAGGAAGCTTTTGATAGTAAAATTCGAGCAACCTCGCATCTAAATCAAAGGCGAACATCAACTGCGAATTGTCTGCTCCGGGCCAGCCCTGATTAGCTCCAAATACCCAGCCGATCCTATCCGGGCCTTTTAAAATCTCATAGAATACATAAGGAATATCCTTGGTTTCCCAAATAGGGTCCCATTTATCCCCTAAGCGTTTTTCTAATTCCCGGTATAACTTTTCACCGCCCATACCGCGGCCATCACCCACCTCATCGGTACGGATAAATTCCGTGCGGTAGTTTGTCCTCTCCGGAAAAAGCCGCAAGGTATCCTGGTCCGGGTTATTCAATTGGCAGG
>JAHFFR010000058.1 GCA_023247825.1 Candidatus Omnitrophota bacterium | reverse complement strand
AGATAAAGCTTGATATACAGAGCTTAAAGCAGGCTCCGGTTTTAGCCAGTATATTAGTAGGGGATAATCCCGGCGCAGATGCTTATGTGAAATCCCAGGCGAAAACCGCTTGCAGCCTTGGCATAGAGTATAAACTGTACCAGTTAGCCGGTAATATTAGCGAGAATGAATTAATAGGTTTAATCTCTAAGCTTAATATGGATAAAACCGTCAACGGTATTGTCGTGCAGATGCCTCTTCCGCAGCATATAGATTATAAAAAAGTAAGCGGACTTATTTCTGCGAAAAAAGACATCGAAGGGATGCATTCTTCTTCCTGCACCGCCAGCGCGGTAATGGAATTATTGAATTCTACCGGAATAGATTTATACGGGAAAGAAGTTGTGGTTGTCGGCCACAGCGAGATTGTAGGTAAGCCGCTTGCCTTGCTTTTATTGGAAAAATTTGCTACGGTTACAATTTGTCATATTGGGACAAGTTATGCGGGAAAGTTAGAGGAGCATGTGGGTAAAGCAGAGGTGCTCATTGTGGCTGTCGGCCAGGCCGGCTTAATCAAAGGTGAATGGATTAAAGAAGGCGCTATTGTTGTGGATGTGGGTATAAATCACCAAGGCGGTAAAATTGTCGGTGATGTTGGGTTCGAGGCGGCAGAAAAACGCGCAAGCTTCATTACTCCTGTGCCGGGAGGGGTCGGGCCGCTTACCGTAGTTATTTTAATGCGCAATCTGGTCGAGGCAGCTAAACTTCAGCAGTAAATAATCTATGACATTTAAAGAAAAAATACAGGCAGGGAAGTTTTTAATTACTTCGGAGATCGGCCCGGGTAAAGGGATCCAGACAGAGAAATTACTGGATGACGCTGAGCTTATCCGCGCAAAAGTAGATGCGATTAATGTTACGGATTTACAGAGTTCGGTAATGCGCTTGGGTTCGTTGGCAGTAAGCTGCCTGCTTAAGCAAAAAGGTTTTGAGCCGATTTATCAACTTACCTGTCGCGATCGCAATCGCCTGGCCCTGCAATCAGACTTGCTCTCCGCTGCCGCCTTAGGAATCGAAAATGTCTTGATTGCAACCGGAGACCATCCCAGCTTAGGAGATCATCCCCAGGCAAAGCCGGTTTTTGATTTAGATTCGGTCCAGCTTCTGCGAGTGGCAGTGAAATTGCAGTCTGGAACCGATATGAATGGGAATAAACTGGAGGGTTATGCGCCGAAATTTTGCCTGGGCGCGGTAGTCAACCCGGGCTCAGATCCGCTGGAGCCGCAGATTATGAAGATGGAGAAGAAGATAGCTTCAGGAGCTGAATTTTTTCAAACACAGGCGGTTTTTGATATAAAAACCTTCGAGAATTTTATTTCTAAGGCAAGGCATATCAAGGTTCCTGTTATGGCCGGTATTGTTCTATTAAAGTCAGCAGCTATGGCTAATTATATGAATAAAAATGTAGCGGGAATTTCTGTGCCGGATAATTTAATTAAAGAGATGGAACAAAGCAAAGATAAACCCGCTACCTCAATAGAGATAGCCAGCCGCCTGATTAAGGAATTAAAACCGATGTGCCAGGGGGTTCATATTATGCCGATTGGCGCCAATAAATTGGTGCCTAGGGTTTTAGAGGCAAGCGGATTATAAATGCCTAACTTACCGCAGATTCCCGGAGCCAGGAAAAAAGGAGTAGTTTTATTAAGTTCCGAGGATGATTTCAGGAAATTAGGCGATTATCTTATCAACGATACTGTTTGTATCGATGGGCCGGTAAAAACAGCGGTTAAGCTGGCCAAATTAATCCATGGGAAATATAAAGCCAGCGTTAAAATTATAAGCGTCGATAAGCCTGCCGTAGAGTTACCTCCGGAGATAGAAATAATTAATAGCCCGATAAGTGAGATTGTCGGCGAAGGCAGGGCGGAGGCAGTCAAATTAAATGACGGCAAGGCAATCGGCGTATGCCTTGTTATTTTTATAGGCAAAACAATGCTTGATAAACCGCAGGATGATCCCGCGGGCAACGTGATGGATAAATTACTTATAGGGCTTGGGACAAAAGGAACAGAGAGCGTGTTAAATCTTACGCGCCAATCTTTGGATAGCGCAATAAGCCAAAAAGGCCTTGGCGCAAAAATTGAATTTGGCGAAACTAATTATTACCTGCCTTTAATTAATGCGCTTTTGAATATTGAAGTAAAAACCCTTAAAGATTGTTTGGATGCTTTTGGGCAAGCCGAAGGTTTAGCCGATAATAAAGCAACTGCCAGCGGTTTAGTGATTAATAGTTTGGGCGGCATATTGAATAAAGGCGTAGCTACCTTAATCTGCGAGGAAATTTTAGCCGCATTAGCAGTATTGAATCACGAACATCCCAGGGGAGGGCTGGGCTTTATCCCGGATAAGATTTTACGTTCACTAGGCCTGCAATTAGTCGACGGAAGAATTTCCGGGATTGCCGTAATCTTGGGCCCGGCTAAAGATGAAGAAGCGGCCGTGGATTTAATCCGTAATTTTCAATCCAAGAGTATTGTTAGTCTGCTGGTAGGAAGCGCCAACGGCAATACTTTCAGGCAGCAACTTCAAGACCAGGGAATTGAATTAGGCCTGGAAAATTATATTGTTCCGCTGGGGGATGATTATCTTTCTGCGATTTACGCGCTTAATTTTGCAGTGCGCGCGCCTTTAATTTACGGAGGCAATAAACCCGGGCAATGGGAACTGGTTATGGATTATGTCCGTAATCGTGTCCCGGCATTTGTCCTCTTGCTAGGGCATGTTGACGAGCTTTTAGTAGCTACGGGTTTAGGGGGCTTGGCTTTTGGCCTGCCGATAATTACTGATTTGGAAGTTCCGCATCTGGGTAAAATCGACACTACTTTATTCGAAGCCTTAGTTACGGAAAAAGATTATCAGAAAATACCCGCTAAATGTATTTTGACGCGCGCAATTAAAATTAAGGTATCCGAAGTAGCTGTGCCGGTGCCATATGCTGCCGCGTTTGAAGGCGAGCGCGTGCGCCGCGAACAATTAGCTGTTGAGTTTGGAGGCAAGGCAACTGCTGCGATTGAATTCTTAAGCGCAAGCGATGAGGCAAATGTTGAAGATGGGAAGGTTGAATTAATCGGGCCGGATATCGACCAATTGGCCGCCGGATCCAAGTCATTGCCTCTGGCAATTATAGCCGATGTTTTTGGCCGTAAAATGCAAAAAGATTTTGAGCCCATACTCGAGCGCCAGATTCACCGTTTTACCAATTATGCGATGGGCCTTATGCATATGGGCCAGCGCGATATGGTTTGGATCAGGATATCCAGGGATGCTTTTAGCAAAGGCTTCAGGCTTAAGCACCTGGGGGTTATTTTACACGCTATGCTGCATCAGGAGTATAGCGCCATTGTAGATAAAGTGCAGGTTAAGCTTTATACTAATCTCAAAGATGTGGAGAGGCTGGCGAGTGCTGCGCAAAAAGTGCATAATGAGCGCGATGAGCGCCTGTCCGGAATGACTGATGAAAGCGTAGATACTTTTTATTCCTGTTTGCTGTGCCAATCTTTTGCCCCGAATCATGTTTGTATAGTTACTCCGGAGCGCTTAGGTTTATGCGGGGCATATTCCTGGCTTGATGCCAAGGCTTCTTTTGAAATCATCCCCACCGGGCCGAATCAGCCTGTTCTTAAGGGCAACCTTCTGGACGCAAGGCTGGGCCAATGGGATAATATAAATGGATTCCTGCAACAGAAGTCCAATCATACTATTGATACAGTCAGTATGTATTCGCTTATGGATGGCCCGCAGTCTTCCTGCGGATGTTTTGAATGTATTGTGGCGATTATCCCCGAAGCTAACGGGGTGATGGTGGTGCATCGTGATTTTTCCGGGATTACCCCTTCAGGGATGAGTTTTACGACTCTCGCCGGCTCAGTCGGCGGAGGCGTGCAGACGCCCGGGTTTTTAGGCGTGGGCAAGTTATATATTTTAAGCAAAAAATTTATTTCGGCCGAAGGCGGGTTAGCCAGGATCGTCTGGATGCCTAAAGAATTAAAAGAGATTTTGCGGGACAAGCTGGCGGTGCGGGCTCGTGAAATCGGGCAGCCGGATTTATTGGATAAGATTGCCGATGAGTCAGTTGCGACCAATCCCGAAGACCTCTTAGCCTTTTTAAATAAAGCAGCCCATCCGGCATTGACTATGGATCCGATTATTTAAAGTCAATATTCCAATAGATCCTTGCGCTTCGCGCAAGGATTTCGCCGGACAAAAACTTAAGGTGCTCAAATTTTTCTTGACGGTTGCGTTTTAAACGTATATAATAATTTCAGAAATGAATAAACATATCCTGCCTATATCCCTAATCGCTTTAGTTGCAATATCATCTGTTTTTTGTGCGGATTTGCTTTTTGCCCAAGAGGAAATTGTCAATCCCCGGGTTAATAAAGACCCGTATACCTTACAAACTCAAGCCCGGCAATATAGGGAAGAAGGATTAAAATATCAAAAGATGGGTAATCTATCCGAAGCCAAGGGCTGGTATCAGAAGGCTATTATTTTAGATCCTAATTATGTCCCGGCCTATAATGATCTGGGGGTTATTTATGAAGCGGAAGGCTCTCTTGACCGGGCTGAAGAAAATTATTTAATGGCGGTTAAAATAGACCCCACTTATTCAAGCGCATATACAAACCTTGCGATTTTTTATGGAAATAAGCATAATCCGGAGAAGGCAGAATTTTATTGGGCAAAAAGGACGGGGTTAGGCTCTCCGGATGACCCTTGGACGCAGGAGGCAGTCAATCGCCTTAAAAAGATCCGCCCGGATTTATATAGCCGTCCATCCGCTAATCGGCGGGAGGAAGGGCTTCTTGTTCCGGCGAAAGATATAACAGAAAATAATTCCACGCTTAATAAAGATGAAAAGGCGCTGGGGCGCGATCATTTCCAGAAAGCCAAACAGAGTTTTGATGCCGGTGACTTTACTACGGCAATCAAGGAAGCCCAGGATGCTCAACAGCTAGACCAAGATAATAAAGAAATCGAAGCATTCATTGAGAAGGTAGTGCTAAGAGCTTTATCGCGATAGAAGCGTACCGCAAAACATCTTTCCTATATTGAATTCCTTTTATATTTAATTAATGGCTGAAAAAAGTTTATTTCTTATTGACGCGACCGCATTTTGCTATCGGGCATTTTACGCCGTAAGGGGCTTAAGCACATCCTGGGGGCAGGAGACAAACGCAATTTACGGGTTCATCAATATCCTTAACAAAATAAAAAGTGAGCAAAAGCCGGATTATTTGATTTGCTGTTTTGATGTTTCACGGGAGACCTTCCGCAGCCAGAAGCTTGCGCAGTATAAGATGCAAAGGCGGCCGATGCCTGACGGCCTGGTCAGCCAGATCCCCATAATTAAAGAAATTGTTGCCGCCTACGGCATACCGATTTTTGAGAAAGTTGGTTTTGAGGCAGATGACATAATTGCCCAGCTTGCCAGGGCTGGGGCTTCCAGGAAAATTTCTGTGACTATTTGCAGCAGCGATAAAGATATCCTGCAATTAGCGAATAATTATATCTCGGTATTTAATCCTTTTAAAGATAACGGAACGCTTTATGACGCGGCTAAGGTTAAAGAATATTTCGGGGTTGCTCCTGAACGGGTCGCCGATATCATCGCGCTTATGGGTGATGACGCGGATAATATCCCCGGGGTCCCCGGCGTAGGAGATAAAACCGCAAGAAAACTTATTTCCGAATTCGGCTCTTTAGATAAGCTGCTTAAAAATATTTCAAAAATTGAACCTGAGAAAATAAGAGAGGCGATATCCGGGCATATAGAGCGTATAAAATTAAATAAAGAACTTATCAACCTCAACCAGGAAGTAGGTATGAAGCTTGATTTAAAAAAAGCTAAAGCCGGTTTTCCTAATACCGCAGAGTTATCGCGGATCTTTAAAAAATTAGAATTTAAAAAACTGCTCAGCGAGCTTGGCGGCGCAGATGATAAAAAGATCGAAGCAAATTTATGCAACTGCAGCCGGGCAGAATTAAAAGATCTGTTGAAAGATTCCAAAGAGATCGCTATTTTTGGCTCAGGGATTAATGATCTATTTTTTGCCATAGATGATAAATTATTCAGCGCTCAATCTGTAAAAGAAGGCATAGCTGCTGCAATAGCTAATCCAAAAATAAAAAAAACAGGCCATGACCTTAAGAAATTAAAAGTCGCTCTTTTTAAAGAAGGGCTGGTTTTAAACGGGCTGGATTTTGATGTTATGATTGCCGCTTACTTATTGAATCCATCGCGTGCAAGCTACGCGTTGGCCGACCTGGCATTAGAAAACTTAAATCAATTTATCCGCCAAGATTCATTGGAAACAAAAGACTCACTTGCCCTTGTAATTAAATTAAGGCCGGTGTTAAATGCCGCCCTGCAGGAAAAAGGATTATCCAAATTATTTACTGAGCTTGAAATGCCTTTGGTGAGCACCCTGGCGCAGATGGAACTTGATGGAATAAAATTAGATTTAAAATTACTTAAAGACCTTTCTTGTGAGCTTGAGCAGAGGTTGATTAAATTAATCTCTGAAATTTACGAAGCAGCCGGGACGCAGTTTAATATTAATTCCCCGAAACAATTGGGCGCTGTTTTATTTGATAAACTGGGTTTACCGGTAATTAAAAAGACCAAAACCGGGTTCTCTACGGATGAAGAGGTATTAAAGCGCCTGCAGGAAAAGCACGCGCTGCCGGCCCTTTTATTAGAATACCGCCAGTTAACCAAATTAAAAAATACTTATGTCGATGCCTTGC
>JAHFFR010000057.1 GCA_023247825.1 Candidatus Omnitrophota bacterium | reverse complement strand
ACCCAGAGAGCTTCTTACTCAGGCGTATCTTAAGGGAGAGTTCCTTGATGAGATCTGGGTGCAGAAGGAAGCCCATTTAGGCAGGAAAATTGGTGACGGAGAAGGGATCTAAGATATTATCTTTTAGGAGAAACGCGGTGATATTTTATCTTATTAGCGCAGATCATAAGACGGCTTCTTTTGAGATGCGGGAGAATTTGTATAGGCAGCGCAGGGCAATAGCCGCATTTTGGGCGCAGCAGCAGCCGCAAGAGGGAGCAGTGCTTGTTACCTGTAATCGTATTGAAATATACGCGTTAGCTTCAAGCCTTCCTGAAATGCAAAAAAAGATTGGATTGTTTTATGAGCGGTTCCCGGGGTTCCTGGAAAACAGCGTTGTAGTGTATGACTATCAAAATATTTTTATGCATCTTTTAAGGGTTGCCTCCGGCCTTGAATCACAATTGCAAGGAGAACTTCAAATATTTGAGCAGCTCCAGGCGTGGCAGAAACAGGGTGGTTTTGTCCCGGCTTTAAGAGAGTTGATCTGCAGCGCGCTCGATCAAAGCAGGCAGGTCCGCAGCCGCTGCGGGCTGAATGTTTCTATTTTTAATCTTGCGTCGATAGTTTATGCCGATATAGAGAGGCATTTGGGTAATGCCGCCAGATACAGTATTGTTATTTTAGGGACCGGCAAGATTGCCGAGTTATTTTCTAATTTGCGGCCGCAAAATGCCCTGCTCTATTTTGCCGCGCATAGAAATTATTCAAAGGCCCAACAGCTGGCGCAGAAGGCAGGCGGGAAGGCAATATCTTTAAATGAAATTATTAATATCGGCGCAGCGGTAGATGTCTTAATTGGCGCAACCGCCAGCTCTCATAGCGTGCTTAGTTTGGAGGATGTATCCTCTATTATTAAATTACGCAGAAAGCCATTATATGTGTATGACCTTGCTATTCCCCGTGACATTGAACCACGGTGCGTGCAGTTACCCGGGGTTATCTTGCAGAATCTTGATACGCTGAACCGGTTATTTGAGGAAGTCAGCAGCCGCATTAAAGATAAGATTGGCTTAGCGGAGTATTTGTGCGGGGAAAAAATTTTTGCGCAGCAAGAGAGCCTATATGTTTGACAGGGCCTTAAAGCCGGAAGTTATACGCTTAGGCACAAGGCCAAGTCAGCTTGCACTAAGGCAGGCTGAAGAGATTAAACGGCTGCTCCCGTCCGTAAGTTTTGAAACGGTGTTAATAAAAACAGCGGGCGATAAAGATAAAGTAACGCCTTTTTCTGTTTTTGAAGGAAGCGATTTTTTTACCCGGGAAATTGAAGCGGCTTTATTAAAAGGAAATATTGATGCCGCGGTGCATAGCGCCAAAGATCTGGAAGATATTATGCCGCCGCAGTTGACTATCGCGGCGATAACCGGGTCGATAAGCGCATTTGAATGTTTAGTTTCAGGCGGGAATAAGAAATTGGACGAACTACCGAAAGGCGCGGTTATAGGCACCAGCAGCCGTAAACGTAAAGAGGCGCTCCGGCGTTATCGCGCTGATTTTATTGTGCGCGATATCCGGGGAACGATCCAAGAGCGTTTAGAGCAGCTTGATGAAAGAAAATTTGATGCGATTATTGTGGCGCAGGCGGCTTTGATCAGGTTGGGGCAAAAAGAGCGTATCGCTGAAATTATTTCTCCGGCAATTATCGAGCCGCATCCTTTACAGGGGGCTTTGGCAATTCAGGTGCGCGCTGATAGAGCTGATCTTATACGTATATTTTCGAAATTGCAGGGGGTAAATTATGAAAATAAGAGTTAATGGCAAGGAGCGTTTGATTGAGGCCCAGCGTTTGTCCGTAGCAGAGTTGCTCGGCCGGGAAAATGTAGAAAATCCGGATATGGTTTCGGTTCAGCTAAACGGAGAGTTCGTTGATAAAGGGAAGTTTAAAGCGGCGTACCTAAAGGATGGCGATATGGTTGATTTTCTCTATTTTATGGGCGGCGGCAGGGGGTAAATACGATGCCGGAAAATAAATTTATTACAAAAATACTGCATACGAAATTCTTAAAAGAAGATCCGCATGGCTCTTTGCATATGCCGGTGTATGACAATGTTGCTTTTGAATTCAAAAGCGCGCAGGAGTTAGAGCTCGCGTTTGCCGGGAAAAAACCGTCGCATATGTATTCGCGGATCAGTAATCCGACGGTAGAGCATTTTGAACAACAGGTAAGAGCGATAACCGGCGCAGTGGGTACTGTCGCGCTTTCTTCCGGTATGGCCGCAATCTCAAATACGATATTAGCTATCGCCAAAACAGGGGATAATATTATTACCAGCCGGCATCTTTTTGGTAATACCTATTCCTTGTTTGAGCAGACCCTGAAAGACTGGGGACTAGAAACCCGCTATGCTGATTTAACTAAGCCGCAGGAGGCCGGCCGGCTTATTGATAAAAAAACGAAAGCGATATTTTTAGAAACAATTACCAATCCTCAACTTGAGGTTGTCGATATTGCGTCTCTTTCCAAAATAGCCCGAAAGGGAAATGTTTTACTTATCGTTGATACCACGATGACTCCACCGTATTTATTTTGCGCTAAAGAGTTTGGGGTTGATATTGAGGTTGTTTCCAGCACCAAGTGGATTTCCGGAGGCGCAACAAGCATCGGGGGATTGATTATTGATTATGGCACTTATGATTGGAAGAAAAACGATAAATTAGAGGATGATGCGGTTAAATATGGCCCTTTCGCGTTCATCAACCGCTTGCGCCGGGAAGTATACCGGAATATCGGCGCTTGTATTTCGCCGCATAACGCGTATTTGCAAAGCTTGGGGCTGGAGACTTTGCCGCTTAGGCTTGATGCTGCCTGTGAAAATACCCGTAAGATTGCCGGGTTCTTAGAGAAATCACCGGCGGTTAAGTCGGTGAATTACCCCGGCCTCAAAAAATCTCCATATTATCATACCGCAAAAAAACAATTCGGTAATAAACCGGGGGCTGTTCTGACTTTCGATTTAGCTTCAAAGGAAGAATGTTTTAATTTCTTAAACAGGATTAAATTAATTCGCAGGGCCACTAACCTGCACGATAACCGGACGCTCATTTTGCATCCGGCATCTACGATTTTTTGCGAATTCGATGCTAAGCTTAAAAATGAAATGGGGGTCCGGGAAACATTAATCAGGCTGGCTGTGGGCATCGAGGATTATCGTGATTTAATTGCGGATATCAAACAGAGCTTGGAGTCCTTACAATGAATTTGAGCGAAGAACAAATAGAGCGTTATAGCCGCCATATCATTCTCAGTGATGTTGGCGTTGAGGGGCAAGAGAAGATTTTGAACGGTAAGGTGCTTATTATCGGGACCGGCGGCTTAGGCGCGCCGGCTGCTTTATATCTGGCTGCCTCAGGAGTAGGTACTATTGGTTTGGTTGATGGCGACGAAGTGGAATTGTCAAATCTGCAGCGCCAGGTTATTCATTTTACGCCTGATGTCGGTAAGCCTAAGGTATTATCCGCCCAAGAGAAAATTGCCTCGATTAATCCTGATGTTAAAGTTGTTACGTATCAGACCAGGGTATATTCGGGTAACATTGCGCAAATTATTAAGGATTATGATTTTATTATTGACGGGACAGATAACTTTGCCGCGAAATTTTTGATTAATGATGCCTGCGTTTTCGGGGCCAAGCCTTTTTCACACGGCGGGATTTTACGTTTTGACGGGCAGGCGATGACATACCTGCCGGGTACTACATGTTACCGCTGTATATTCGGCGCTCCGCCTCCGAAAGGCGCGGTGCCTACGTGTTCTCAGGCCGGTATTCTAGGGGTTGTAGCCGGTATGCTTGGCACCATTCAGGCAGCCGAGGCTTTGAGATTTCTTATCGGAAAAGGAGAGCTTTTAATAAACCGGTTATTGATTTTCAATGCCTTGGATATGAAATTTAGGCAGGCAGAATTCAGAAAAAATCCGGATTGCCCTATATGCGGCAATCATCCTTCAATTAAAGAGCTGGTTGATGAAGAATTGCCCGCCTGTGATTTAAAGAAGAAATGAAAATAATAAGGAAGGTTGTCAGAGAGATAGTGGCCCATGCTAAAAAAGAGGCGCCGCTTGAGGCCTGCGGGTATCTTGCTTTAGAAGATGGGGTTATTACGGTTTCCTACGCGCTCACAAATATCGATAAAAGCAGCGAGCATTTTTCCTTTGATCCTAAAGAGCAATTCAGGTCAGTTAAAGATGCCCGCTCAAAAGGGTTGGAGATGTGCGCCGTCTATCATAGCCATCCGGCCAGCCCTGCTCGCCCATCCCGGGAGGATATAAGGTTGGCACATGATCCGAATGTCAGCTATTTTATTGTTTCTCTGGCCGGAGCAAAAGATGAGGTAAGGGCTTTTTCCATAAAGAATGCTAATGTTGCTGAAATAGATCTGGAGGTTGTTGATGATCAAAGGGTATGATTTACCTCTTGAGTTAGGCGGGGAAATAAACCAGCTGGAAGAGTTGATAAGAAAATTTAAAGCCGGTGAGATTTCGGCAACAGAACTAAAAAGCCACCGCGTGCCTTTCGGAGTATATGAACAGCGCCAGGCCGATACTTATATGGTAAGGATTAGATGCGCCGGAGGCTTTGTTACCCCGCAGCAGTTGGAGAATATCTCTGCCATTGCTCAGCAATACGGAATAAATGATCTGCATATTACATCCCGGCAGGAGCTGCAGATCCATTATGTAAAATTGGACGATATTATTACTGTGATGAGGCGTTTAAAAGAGATTGGCCTTTCTACCAGGGGCGGCGGCGGCAATACGGTACGTAATATCGCGGCCAGTGATGATGCCGGAATAGATCCGCAGGAAATATTTGATGTATCTTTATATGTTTCGGCTTTGACTACAAGAATGATTGCCGAGGGGGATTCCTGGAATTTACCGCGAAAATTTAAGATTGCTTTTTCAGGTTCCGCGCAGGACAAGGGGTATGCCACTGTTTCCGATCTTGGTTTTATCGCAAAAATAAAGGATGGAATAAAAGGATTCAGGGTTTACGCGGCCGGCGGTTTGGGTGCTAAATCAGCCGAGGCAAAGCTGTTACTTGATTTTGTCGAAGCCGGGGAAGTTTATCCGGTTACTGAAGCGCTAAAAAATGTTTTTTTCAAATATGGCAACCGCAGGAATAAACATGCGGCCCGCCTGCGATTTTTGTGGCAGAACCTTGGTGAAGATGAATTCAGGAAAAAGTTTCATGAGGAGTATGCCCGGATTAAGGCGAATGGTTTTGAGCCATTAAGCATTGTCGAGCCTGGACAAGAAGTATCATTACCTGATTTACCGAAAATAAAGCCTGTTGATACACAGGGTTTTTTATTATGGAAAACGCGTTTTGTAAGGCAGCAGAAACAGAAAGAATTATTCTCGATATTGATTCCAATAGAACTTGGTTTTATTCCCTGCACACACGCCGCAAAACTTGGCCGGTTCCTAAAATCTTTTGGCAGCGATATGCTGCGGATGACCCGGGACCAGAATTTTTTGATACACAATATTCCTTTGGATTACCTGGGGGCTGCTTATAATTTTCTCAAAGAAACGATACCGGGAACAAGCCAACCTGCGCTTTACGGAAAAATTTTATCCTGCGCAGGAGCTGCCACATGCCAGCTTGGGATTTGCCTTTCCCGCCAGGCTGCCCGGGCCTTGATTGATGAGCTTAAAAAAAGCGGCCTGGATTTGGATAAGGCAGGAGATGTTAAGATCAATATATCAGGATGCCCCAATTCATGCGGCCATCATCCTGTAGCGGATTTGGGGTTTTCCGGCAAGGCATTAAGGAGCGGTGACAGGTTGTATCCGGCATATAATGTGTTTGCCGGTGCGGTTATTCGGGATGGCAAAACTAAACTTGCCGAACAGCTCGGAGAACTGCCTGCTAAAGCATTGCCGTTACTGGTAAAAGATTTTCTGATGGCCTGCATTTCCGGGGAAGGGAAAGCTGACTTAAAGAAAATTATCTTGCGTTATTCCAAGGTGCCTGCTTTTGACCAAGATAAGAATTACTATTTTGATTGGGGGTCGGATAAGCTTTTTTCTTTGGCTGAGCGTAAGGCAGGGGAATGTTCCGCCGGATTCTTTGATCTTCTGGAAATGGATTTGAATAATATAAAAAAGGCGCAGGCAGCGCTTTTGAAGGAAGGGCTGGATGCCGGCCAAAAGGAAAAATTACTGGGTGAGCTTGTGTTTTACGCAAGCCGCGCACTCTTGATTACCCGCGGGCTGGACGCCAAAAGCGAAGAGGAAGTGTATGCGGGATTCCTCAAGCATTTTATAGAAACAGGCCTGATTGATGGGGCGTTCCGGGATATTATCGCCGTTGCTCGACGCGGTGGTTCTAAGGAAATTTTAGCAAGGCAATCTCAATCCTTTGATTTGGCC
This sequence comes from Candidatus Omnitrophota bacterium, assembly GCA_023247825.1. Taxonomy (GTDB): domain Bacteria; phylum Omnitrophota; class Gorgyraeia; order Gygaellales; family Profunditerraquicolaceae; genus UBA6249. The sequence goes on along the minus strand of JAHFFR010000057.1, from coordinate 605 downwards.
AAAGCAGTGCTGGCGTTGTATGAAACTATGGATAATAGCTTTAATTTTAAAGCGGTTAACCCTGTTCCGGGAATCCCTAAGGAAGAAATAGCGGCAACAATAGTCAAAGATTTACGCGGTGTTCTCTGTCCGCTTAACTTTGTAAAGACTAAAGTTGAGCTTGCCAAATTAAAATCCGGGGATACATTGGAAATCTGGCTTGATGATGGGGCTCCGATTGAAAATGTGCCGGGTTCAGTAAAAGCCGAAGGACACAAGATTATTTCGCAGACAAAAGCAGGGGATTACTGGTCGGTAGTGATCGAAAAAAAATAAGATGAGAAAAGGTAAGGTATATTTAGTAGGCGCCGGCCCCGGAGCTAAAGATTTGATTACAGTAAAAGGCCTTGAGGTATTGCGCCAGGCTGACACGGTGATTTATGATTACCTGGTCGATAAAGAACTTTTGCAAGAAGCAAAAGAAGGCGCGGAATTAATCTGTTGCGATAAGTTAAGAGGAAAAAACTATTCAGATGGATTTCTAATTCACAATGAGCAGATAGGCCAATTAACAGCCAAAAAAGCCAGGGAGGGTAGAAAAGTAGTCCGCCTTAAAAATGGCGACC
>JAHFFR010000014.1:23699-31248 GCA_023247825.1 Candidatus Omnitrophota bacterium | reverse complement strand
ACAATTTTTACTTTTTTACCTAACTTCTCAACTAGAGAAGCATCATCAGTAACATTTTCTTCCGCATATTTCTCGTATGCTTTATCGATAAGCCCTTTTTTAAAAACCTGCGGGGTTTGGATCTCCCAAAGATTACTTCTATCTACCGTTTTATCAACCAGGCCACCGCTAGAGGCGCGCTTAATTGTCGCTTTAACCGGTACCCCTAAAATAGCCGCTCCGGTTTTTTTTGCCTCTTGGATAACTTTGCTGATAGATTCTTTATCAATAAATGGCCGGGCGGAATCATGGATCAATACCCAATCACTCTGCCGATTAACCTCTTTAAGGCCATTATATACCGAATCCTGCCGGCGTGGGCCGCCAATAACAAACCCCTTTATCTTTTTAAAAGAACAATTCTTTATCACTTTGATTATTTGTTTTTTATTTTGCGCGTTATAAACAACAATAATCTCATCTATACCCGGATGCCTGTTAAACGCACAAAGAGAATAATTTATCAAAGGCTTATTGTTTATTTTTACGAGGGGCTTGGAAACCCTTGCGCCAAGCCGCTTTCCTTGGCCCGCTGCTAAAACAATTGCGCTAAGCATTATTTCTCGAGTTTTGTAAATATCATCCTGCCCGCCTGGGTCTGCAGGACGCTGGTCACCGCGACTTTAACATCCTGGCCGATATTCCGGCGCGCATCCTCAACCACAACCATTGTGCCGTCATCAAGGTAACCGATTGCCTGATTATGTTCTTTGCCTTCTTTAATCAGCTTGATGTGCATCTCTTCTCCGGGAAAAACCACAGGCTTTAAGGCATTTGCCAATTCATTAATATTTAAAACCTTGATCCCCTGGATGCTGGCGACACGGTTTAAATTAAAATCGACGGTAAGGATTTTAGCTTCAAGCAATTTTGCCAATAAAACTAATTTCGCGTCAACCTCGCTTGTTTCCGTAAAATCCTGTTCATGAATAGTAATATCCATCCCCGATTCATTTTGAATAATATTAAGGATTTCCAGTCCCCGCCTGCCCCTCTGGCGCTTAATCGGATCGGTGGAATCGGCAATCTGCTGCAGCTCCCTTAATACAAATTTTGGGATAATTATCTTGCCTCCTAAAAAGCTTGTTTTACAGATATCAACAATTCTGCCGTCGATAATTACGCTGGTATCCAAAAGAATTACATCCTGCGATTGATCCTGCCGCCTGAGGCGCACATAAGGAATAATAATGTTAAATTCGTCTTTGCCGCGCAGGGCCATAACCATGCCAAGGTAACAAAAAACTAAAGTCAATCCTACCCGGATCCTGGAAAGCATGCCCGGGTCAATGATTGCAAGGCTAAAAGCATCCCCCACTAACTTTGCCATGATTAAACCCAAAATTAACCCGAATACGGCGCTGGACAGGCCGCTTACCGATACTTTGCGTAAACCTGCTTCAATAAAAATCAATACCAACGCGACTATTGCGCCGATTAATAAGCCGATAAATCCCCAGCCCTTTAATACTGCTGCCTGATAGCCGATAACCATACTGCCTAAGATAAATAAAAGGCGCGCTAATAATAAATTCATTATTTTACCTCCCCTTGCTGTTTAACCGAAAGCCCCAGTATAATATCTAAAGCCTCTTTCAGAGTAGAAACGGGAATAATTTCCATACCGGATTCTTTAAATTTTAGATTCTTGGTGCTGTTCTTCGGTAATATGCAATGCTTAAAGCCCAGCTTCTCTGCCTCATTTATGCGCGTAAGCACCTGCGAAATACTCCTTATCTCGCCGCTTAGGCCCACCTCGCCTAAAACCACCGCCCTGGGTATTACCACCTGCTCCCTGAAACTTGAAGCAATTACCGCGCATACCGCCAGATCTGCCGCGGGATCCTCTATCTTTATTCCACCGGCGACATTAACAAATATATCCTCTGCTTCAAGCGCCAAGCCCATGCGCTTTTCTAAAACTGCTACCAAAAGCGAAAGCCGGTTAAAATCAAAACCTTGCGCGCGCCTGCGGGCATAGCCGAACGAGCTTCTTGAAACCAGCGACTGGATCTCGACCAATAAAGGCCGTGTTCCTTCTAAAATTGAGGTTACGATTGTCCCGGAAACATCACTCGGCCTTTCAGAAAGAAATATCTCCGAAGGATTCTTTACTTCCGACAGGCCGGCCGGGCCCATTTCAAATACGCCGATTTCATTGGTTGAGCCAAACCTGTTTTTGACCGCGCGCAATATCCTGTATATCGCGAAACGGTCGCCTTCAAAATATAACACCGTATCAACTATATGCTCTAAGACGCGCGGGCCGGCTAAAGTCCCTTCTTTAGTAACATGGCCGATAATAAAAATTGAAGTTCCCGTAGTTTTTGCTAATTGGGTCAGGATCCCGGCGCACTCTCTTACCTGGCTGACGCTTCCGGGAGATGAACTGATCCCGGAATCAAAAATAACCTGGATAGAATCAATAATTACTACCTGGGGCTTTAACTTTCTTATATATTCAACAATTAAAGATAAATCCGTTTGATTAACTATGTAAAGATTATCCGAACCTGATTCTCCCAGGCGTTTTGCGCGCAGTTTAGTCTGTGCTACGCTCTCTTCGCCGCTTACATAAAGCACGCCGATACCCTGCCTGGTCAGATGATTTGAAACCTGCAAAGAAATCGTAGATTTGCCTACGCCGGGGTCTCCGCCGATTAAAATTACCGAGCCTTTAACAATCCCCCCGCCTAAGACACGGTCCAGCTCACGGATATCGGTTTTTAACCTGTCTTCATCGCAAGCGACAACATCCCTTAAAAGCACGGGGCCGTCTTTATACAAAGAAACCCTCTCCTTAATTCCGGAGGAAGGAGCAACGTAATCTTCTTCGCTAAAAGTATTCCAATTGCCGCAATCCGGGCACCGGCCCTGCCATTTTGGCGACTGGTACCCGCAAGCAGAACAGCTAAAAACCGACTTTGTCTTCATTATTTCTTTTCTTTAGTCCTGAAAAATAATTTCCAGGGATTCTTACGGACATCGGTAACAAGAGCTTCCAGCTCATTGTAAACCTTATCGTCATAAATAAGCTTTCCCAGCGATCCTTCTTTATTTCTTATCTGTGACAACCCATCATCCAGGTTATGCATTATACTTTCAGCCCGGTTAAATATCGCGTGTATCGGTAAAGGGTCAATCCCGGTAAGAATTTGGTTATTTTTAAGGGAGTTAGCATAATCTTTCCCGGGCATTATCTCGACATATTTTTCACCCAATAAACCCAAGGTGTTGACCCAGACGGTAGAATCAGGAGGGATCCGGATGTTGCTTCTAAGCCAAACCTCAAGGCAAACAATCGAACGGTTTTCTTCAGGGACAAGTTCCAACTTGACTCTTTTCACTTCTCCGACATCAACTCCGGCAAAACGCACCGGCGCGCCTACTTTGATACCGTTAACAAAACCAAAATTTACATTAATCCGGTAACCTGAGCTCCAGGTCTTTAACCCGCCGATTGATAATATAAAAACAACTAAAATTATCAAACCTATAAAAACAAAAATCCCCACCTTTAACTCTAATTGAGTTTTGCCGAATGTCATTTTATTGCCTCCTAGCGCACAAGCGCACACCGGCGTATTCCTTTAACGCCGGGTGTTAGCCCACACGGGCACACCCGCGCAACACCTTATAAGCGCGGGGTGGTTTATTTAAAAGTATCAATCACCTTCGGTTATCGGGCCACGAGCAAGCCCGTTAATAAACTGATGCACCACCGGATCGGTCGTCCTCTGGATCTCTGAAGGCGTGCCCTCTAAAATTATTTTTCCTTTATACAGCATGGCAATTTTATCGGCAATCCGGTATGCGCTTTTCATATCATGGGTAACCGCGAATGAGGTAACTTTTAATTTATCATGCAATGAACGGATAAGCCCGTTAATACTATCTGCGGTTATCGGGTCCACCCCTGTCGTCGGTTCATCATAAAGGATAATCTCGGGGCGTATGCAAATTGCCCGCGCTAAAGCCACGCGCTTCTTCATTCCCCCGCTTAATTCCGAAGGCATAAGGTTGCCGATTCCGCCTAAGCCTACTAAAAACAAAGATTCTTCCACGCGCGCGAGTAATTCCTTACGGTTAATATGCGTATGCTCAATAAGGCCAAAGCCGACATTCTCAGTTACATTCATCGAATCAAAAAGGGCCCCGCCCTGAAAAACCATACTGATTTTTGCGCGCAAAGCAGTTAATTCCAGTTCTCCTAAAACAGCTACTTCCTTGCCGTCAACCAAAACCCTGCCGCTATCCGGCCTCAAAAGCCCGACGATATGTTTCAGTAAAACCGATTTCCCGCAGCCGCTTCTACCGATAATTACACAGGTTTGGCCGGTTGACACATGTAAGTTCAAACCGTCCAAAACTAAATTATTATTGAATCCTTTGCTTAACTTTTGTATTTCAATCATTTTCTAAGGAAATATAAAATAAAACAACGCTGTAAAGAAACAATCCGCCGCGATTATCATAATAAAAGTAAAAACTACCGAACGCGTAGTTGCCTTGCCTACCCCCTCGGCGCCCCCGGTGACATTAAAACCTTCATGGCAGCTTATTAAAGCAATAAGCATCCCGAAAATCCAGGATTTAAATAACCCGGTGAATAAATCTTTATAGAGCAGCGAATTAAAAGTTATATGCATATACATATTGCCGGTAATCCCCAGCTTCCAGACGCAAATAAGGTAACTTCCGATTATCCCGATAATATTGGCATACAATGTAAGGACAGGAAGCATAATACTTAAAGCCACAAAACGGGGGACTACTAAATATTTTACAGGATTAGTGGCCATAGTTTCCAACGCATCGATCTGCTCAGTAACCTGCATCGAACCCAGTTCTGCGGTATTGGATGCGCCGACTCGTCCGGCCACGACCAGCGCCGTGATTACCGGGCCTAACTCGCGCACAATAGCCATAGCCACCAGGCTTGCGATATACATCTCTGAGCCGATGCGCTGCATAAAATACGCGGACTGCAGCGCAAAAATAAAACCGATAAACAAAGCAACTACCGAAACAATCGGAAAACTGTCATAACCGGCATTTTTAGACTGCACGATTATATGCTCATATTTGTAGGGAGGCTTAAGCGTCAAATACACGGTTTGCGCGGCTAAACTGGTTAAGCCCCCGATAAAATACATAAAATTAAGCACCTTACGCCCTAAGTCTATAAAAAGAAGCATAAGCATTATTCGAAAATAAGCTCTTCGTTCCTGCGCGTTACCTTGATTACAGAGCCTTCCTTATATTTTTTAGAAATAATCTCGCTGGCCAACGGATCCTCCAGGAACCGCTGGATAGTCCGCTTTAGCGGACGGGCGCCAAAAACCGGGTCAAAGCCTTTCTCAATCAAAAGTTCCTTCGCATCTTTGGTTACTTCTAAAGAAATATTCTGATCTTTCAGGCGGCCGATGACATAGCCGATCTCGATATCAATAATTTTAGACAAGTCCTCTTTGGATAGCTGCTTAAATACAATAATATCGTCGATACGGTTTAAAAACTCCGGCTTAAAAGCATGCTTAACCGCCTCAAGCAGCTTTTCCTTCATATCTTCATAACCGGCCTCTTCCTTCTGCGCCTTAAAACCAAGCGAGCCGGTTTTACGGATCATCTCCGCGCCGACGTTAGAGGTCATAATGATAATTGTATTTTTAAAATCAACCTTGCGGCCGAAGCTATCGGTAAGCCGGCCTTCTTCAAAAACCTGCAGCAGCAGATTAAAAACATCCGGATGCGCTTTTTCAATTTCATCAAGAAGAATGACCGCATAAGGCCTCCGGCGTACGCGTTCGGTAAGCTGGCCGCCCTCTTCATAGCCGACATATCCCGGGGGAGCGCCGATTAGCCGCGAAACATTAAACTTCTCCATATACTCTGACATATCAAGCTGCAATAAGGCATCCTCATCCCCAAACATAAATTCTGCCAGCGCACGTGCCAGTAAAGTTTTTCCTACGCCGGTAGGGCCTAAAAATATAAATGAACCGGTAGGCCGCTTCGGGTCCTTGATCCCCGCGCGCGACCTGCGCGCCGCGTGAGCAATGGCCTTAATCGCCTCGTCCTGGCCGACCACGCGTTTGTGCAGCTCTTCTTCAATCTTGAGCAATTTTTCGCTTTCTTTTTCTTCCAGCCTGAAAATCGGAATCCCCGTCCACTGCGCCAGGATTTTGGCGATATCCTCGCCAGTTACCTCAGGCCGCATTTTATCCTTTGCCTGGCTCCACTCCTTATTTAATTTTTCTAATTCCTGGCGGGCCATGCGCTCCTGATCGCGCAGCGAGGCGGCTTTTTCAAAATCCTGGCTCTTGATATAAGATTCTTTTTCTTTTCTTAACGACTCAACATTGGCCTCCATCTTTTTTATATCTTCGGGGACAATTAAAACATTTAAGCGGGCCCGGGACCCTGCCTCATCAATTAAATCAATTGCTTTATCCGGCATAAATCTTCCTGAGATATAACGGTCGGATAATTTTGCCGCCGCCTCCAGCGCCTCGTCTTTAAAAGTAACCCGGTGATGCGCCTCGTATTTATCGCGCAAGCCTTTTAAAATAGCAATAGTCTGATCAACCGTAGGCGGCTCAACCATAATCGTCTGAAACCGGCGCTCTAAAGCCGCGTCCTTTTCAATATATTTGCGGTATTCATCCATGGTAGTTGCGCCGATACACTGCATCTCTCCGCGTGAAAGAGCGGGTTTCATAATATTGGAGGCATCAATCGCCCCTTCGGCAGCGCCTGCGCCGACCAGAGTATGCAATTCATCGATAAAAATAATTATATCCTGGGAACGCTTGATCTCTTCCATAATTGCTTTTATTCTTTCCTCAAACTGGCCGCGGTATTTAGTTCCGGCAACCATCAGCGCCAAATCTAAAACTATCAGCCGCTTTCCTCTTAAGACTTCAGGTACATTACCGGCGATAATTAATTGCGCCAGCCCTTCGACAATAGCGGTTTTACCTACCCCGGCTTCGCCTAAAAGCACGGGATTATTTTTAGTGCGCCGGCTTAAAATCTGGATTACCCGTTCAATCTCCTGCACGCGGTCGATTACCGGATCCAATTTATTTTCACGGGCCAAAGCAGTAAGGTCGCGGCCAAAAGCATCCAGGGCGGGAGTTTTTGTTTTTGCCGCAGCAGCTCCTCCCTGGCTCATCCCCGGCAAAGCAGAGCCCAAAAGCCCCATTACTTCATTACGCACAGAATTTAAATCCATGCCCAAATTCAACAATACCTGGGACGCAATACCTTCGCCTTCGCGGATAAGGCCCAATAAGAGATGTTCGGTGCCGATATAATTATGCCCCAAAGAACGGGCCTCTTCAGCTGCCAGCTCCAGGGCTTTTTTAGCGCGGGGGGTAAAAGGGATATCGCCGATAATCTGGGTAGTCGGGCCGGGCTGGACTAATTTCTCAATTTCAAGCCTGATATTTTCAAGCGAAACATCGAGTTTCTGCAATACCGCGGCAGCCACCCCTTCCCCTTCCCG